>CAJXOS010000065.1 GCA_913057725.1 uncultured Lewinella sp. | reverse complement strand
TTTGGCAACGACGTTTGTGGCAAAAAGACCAAGCCTTGGGTGTCAAGGATTTATGGAACTAACCACTAACAACCTCCCCATGCTTCCAACACATCATATGCTATTTGCTGCCAGGTCCAGTCTTCACCTTTTTGATTCGACAACAATAGGAAAAAAGACTCAGATCCCCCGCAGCATTCACTGGTATTTGGCTGGTAGTAGATCAGATCCGGCACTTGGTCACCATTAAGATCTCCCTGCCAGAAGAGCCTCGGATGGTGTTGAAAGCTGTAGTACGTTACAGATTCATTCATTTCCCAGTCATAAACTCCAAGTTCAACAGTTAAATCTTGATCTGGCTCTCCTCCCCAACGCCCAGGATAGTGCCCCACTGACATTCCTTGGTAGTACCGAATATTACATCCCTTAAAGGACTCCCATTGCGGTTGATGTACAGCGCCCGAAAGAATATAGGATTCACCTTTTTCGTCCTGAAAAAGCTCAACATCCTGATAAGGGAACACTGGAAGCCCCCAAGTCGAGTAGTCAGGGCTATCATTATAATAGGTCTTCGACAAAATCTCCGAAGGATCGTCTATTGGGCTAGGTGTACCGATCAGAAGAGCTACGTAACGGTCAGTCCTGGCTACATCTATACCAACCAAGCCAGCAAACTCGCCTGTATATTCAATATTCTCTAGCGTCTGTGGACTGATCTGAAGTTCTGGCTCCACAGCTTCCAGGTAAAAATTCGGTTGATCGGTATTGGTCTCGCCAACCAAAGCATACCAATGCAAATTTGGATCGTAATTCAAGCCACTTATTCGAAGACCGGGAATTACAATGCGGTAATTGTCATTAACTCCATTCTCTCCCGCTGGTTCGAACAAATGACCATACTTCAAGTAAGCCGAGTACAAATACCCTTTCTGGCCGTCCACTTCAGATGGAAACCAGTAGCCTACATGTTCGCCAATAGTGTCTACTTGACTAAAAGTGGAAGCATCGTAGCTTACTTGAACACTGCTGTTGTATGGTACAACCGCCAGGCGTTCATATTCTACCCCTGGTCCGCTCCGGAGGGAGAGGCCTGAGCTTGCGATAACAGTATACAGTTCCATTTGTGCTTGCAAAGAAAATACAGCGAACGTCATGATTGCTAATAGTGTGGTGCGCATGGTTTTGTGTTTTTGTTTACCACAATACTAGCCGTCCTCAAGGCCTGGCTCCAGTGCTGTTGAGTAAGTGTAGGGTGTTGGTGAGGATTTGTTGGGAGGTTTGATGGTTAGTTGGTTAGTTGGTTGAGTTAGTTGGGTTAGTTGGATTGGTGAATTTAGTTGCGTTAGTTCTTATATGTCCTTACATGCCTTAAATGGTTCAAAAAAGCAAATCACCTCCCGTCATTCGAATTATAATCCTCCCCTGATTTTGAATGCTTAACGATATTGCCCAGCTTTGCAGGAAATAGAATTTCGCGGTTTATGCGTATTGATGTTGTGTCCGTGTTGCCAGAATTATTGCGTAGTCCTTTTGAGCACTCTATTATGAAGCGTGCGCAAGACAAGGGCCTACTCGAGGTGGTGGTCCACAACCTGAGAGATTATGGGTTGGGGCGGCACCGGCAAATTGACGACTACCAGTTTGGCGGCGGCGCCGGTATGGTCATGATGTGTGAACCACTAGCGAATTGCCTGGACGATCTCAAGAAAGAACGCACCTACGGCGAAATCATTTTCCTGACGCCCGATGGCGAGCGGTATCGCCAAGGCATAGCCAATCAACTTTCGCTACAGGAAAACCTCATACTGATTTGTGGTCATTATAAAGGCATTGATGAGCGAATCCGTGAACACTATGTCACGCGTGAGATCAGCATAGGAGACTACGTCTTGAGTGGTGGCGAATTGGCTGCCGCAGTTCTGGTTGACTCTATCGGTCGCTTGCTGCCCGGTGTTTTGGGAGATGAGCAGTCTGCCTTAACGGATTCGTTTCAGGATGACCTTCTTGCTCCACCAGTGTATACAAGACCCGCAAATTTCCGCGGTTGGGAAGTACCCGAGATTCTCACGAGTGGTAACACGCCAAAGATTGAAGAGTGGCGCTATGAGCAAGCCATGCAGCGCACCAAAGATCGCCGTCCGGATCTTTTGGAAGAAGGCGAGGAGTAGAACCTATCCCGCCTTAAATGCTTCGATGGCCTGAAACAGCTGTCCTTCTCGGGAAATCTTAGCTCCACCTTCTAGCATACGGAATAACTCCGCTCCACGATCAGGCACATATCCTTTCTCTGCTGTATAGATCTGTAGTTTCACATCCGCCTGTTGCAGCTTCTGAAACATCTCTGCCGGCGGTAAGTCCGTTGTAAGATCGATCTCTGCTTCACCTTCCATGCGGAGACCATTCATGACGATCTTTTCCTCTAGGCATTGGAAGGTCTTGATATCTTCAGGAGTGCGGAATTCCAAAAACTGGATATTCTTCACCACCCTCTCAAAGACGATATCACTGAAGACTTCGATTAAGCCCTCTGCTTTTTCAGGTTCCTCTTCCTTAAGCTTAACCCAATCCTCACCAGTCACCGTATTGGCTACCAGAAACTGAATAAATTCCTGTTCTAGGTCTTGGAGTTCTTCTGTATTTAAGCGGCGAAATTTCATAGGTATCTAGATATCAATTGATGGACGCTTCCATATAGAAATAAACTGCTTAAGATGTCTACAAAAGCAGCTGCCTCAAGCAAAAGTTCGGCAAAGGTAGAAGGAAAAGGATGGATAATCAAAGTGAACAGCAAAATCTGAACTGCTTTAGACAGGTGGATTGCTGTAGCATTGCTATTGGCTTCTTACCTTAGAACCACAATGAATAGCAATATGAGTAAACGGGGTCGTTGGCTATGGGCGTTTATTTTTATCGCCCTCTTTCTGCTTTCACAAGATTATCTATTCACTTCCTGGTCTACAAAAACTACCTGGGGTGGATTTCCGGTCTGGCTAGGCTGGTTTATGTTTGTCCACGCTCTTTTCATAGTCGTCTTTTATTTTTTCGCCAATCGACATTGGAAATAATATGGTCTACGCTATTCTTATCGGATACATTGCAATCGTATTTCTAGGTAGTCTTCGGGGTGCTCGTCAAGATGCCAACACACCCGAGGGTTATTTTTTGGCAAATCGTAACCTAGGAACAATCACCTTGTTCTTTACCATTCTGGCCACCAACTTCAGTGCGTTCTACTTCCTTGGTTTTGCCGGAGAGGGTTACAGAATTGGCTACACCTATTATGTAGTCATGGCCTTGGGCACTGGCTTCGCGGCGTTTTCCTTCTTTTTCTTGGGCACCAAGATCTGGCGCCTCGGGAAAGAACATGGCTACATCACCCCTGGTGAACTCATCTATGATCAAACTGGAAGCGGCACCTTACGCTGGCTCTATGCGCTCGTGATGGTACTCTTTACGTTCCCTTATCTGGCTTTACAGATTGTGGGTGCAGGTTATATTCTGGAGACTATCACCAAAGGAGCTGTTCCGTACTTCTGGGGTGCCACATTTCTTACGTTGTTTACCATTGCCTATGTCTGGATTGGTGGTATGCGAAGTGTAGCAAAAACCGATCTCAAACAAGGCTTATTGGCCATCGGCCTAATGCTCGCTGCGGTAATTGTTGTTACCAATAGCCTAGGTGGCCTAACCGTCGCCAATGAAGCCGTATTTGCCTTAGAACCTGACCTATTTGATCGAGCAGGCAAAGGCAACAAGTACCCCCCACAAAAATGGTTCAGCATCTTGATCTTTTGGCTGTTCTGCATCCCGATGTTTCCGCAAATTTTCATGCGCTTCTACATCGCCAAGGACCTGGACAAGTTGAAGAAATCGGCCCTTTTGTACGGAGGTATCCCATTGATAATTTCATTATTCCCCGTCATTATTGGCGTATTGGGGCATCTAAGCTTCCCTGACTTAACCGGCAAAGCTGCCGATCAGATTCTACCTATGATGCTGGTAGAGCACAGCACAGAATGGTTTGCAGCGCTAGTCCTGACGGGTGCGCTAGCGGCATTTATGTCTACACTTGATTCGCAGCTACTCGCCTTGAGCACAATTGTCACCAGAGACTTCATTCTACCCTTCCGACAAGAAACCGAACTTTCCGAACAGGTTAAACTTGGCCGGATAATCGTAGTCATTTTTACTTTCATTGGGTTGGCAATTGCAGCCCATCCATTTGATACGATCTTTGACATGGGGAAATTGGCCTTCAGCGGTTTATCAATCCTATTCCCTATCACCCTAGCTGTTCTTCACTGGAAAATTGTACACCCTGGTGCGGCGGTTCTTGCCATTATTATCGGTGAGGCACTTCTACTGGCATTCTACTATCAATTGCTGCCATCAAGCTGGCTCTTTGGATTTGACAGCTACCTAATTATACTTCTGATGGTCTTTGCGATTCTGGGTGTGGGTAGCATTTTGAAAGGTGCTAAAAGCAAGGAATAAGTGGTCATTTCCATTACGCACTACAGCGATATGGATGCCTCCATCTGGAACCTGCCTCTACCCTTACCCCAATAAACCCATACACCTTTATTCCATTACTCTGCAGAATGTCGTAAACTTGCAGCTCAAATACCAACCTGCTCATAACTATGGAATTTATTATGCCTGACCTGGGCAATGCCGGTGTGTGGATGAGTTTCCTCACCTTGACGTTTCTGGAGATTGTTCTAGGTATTGATAATATCATTTTCATCACCATTGCCGCTAACAAGTTGCCGGAAGAAGAACGTCCGAAAGCAACCAACGTTGGTTTGATCTTAGCAATGATCATGCGTATTGCGCTCCTGTTTGGTATCTCTGCCCTGGTGGCGATGAATACGCCTTGGATTAAGATTGACAATGCACTGGTCCATGCTGGATTTACGGGCCAAAGCCTAATCCTCATCGCTGGTGGTGTCTTTCTACTCTATAAATCTACCAGCGAAATCCACCATAAACTGGAGGGTCATCAGACGGATGAGAATGGTAAGAAAGCAGGCTCTACCTTATCACAGGTCATTGTGCAAATCACCATCATCAATATTGTCTTCAGCTTCGACTCTATTCTTACTGCGGTTGGTATGACCAACGGTATTACCGGAGCACTGGTAATTATGATTGCTGCCGTAATGCTCTCTGTAGCTATCATGATGTTGTTTGCCAACCCAGTGGGTAACTTCGTTAACCGTAACCCAACGATCCAAATGCTTGGCCTAGCCTTCCTAATCTTGATTGGCTTCATGCTTATTGTGGAAGGAGCACACTTGGCGCATATGACAGTAGCTGGCTCAGAGGTAGGCACGGTACCGAAAGGATACCTCTATTTTGCTATTGCCTTCTCTTTGTTGGTGGAGTTCCTCAACATGCGCTTGCGCAAGAAGAGTGGCAAAACGGTGCAATTACATGGGATCGAAGAGGATGCTGTTAAGGAAGGCATTCTCGAGCCGAATTCTAGCAAATAATGCAAAGGGTAGACTGGTCGAAATGGGCATTGCCCATCTTTTTACTGCTTGCGGTGATCATCCGCTGGGGTACCTTTTTCCCAAGTGTAATCAACCACGACGAGTCTACCTATTTCCTAATTGGCAAGGGCTTACTGGAAGGGCAAACGTACTTAGTAGATAGTTTTGACACGAAGCCGCTGGGCATTTTCCTAATCTATGCTGCGATGAGCTGGCTTGGAGGTGGTTCTATCTTCATGCTCCGCTTGTTTACTGCCCTGATCATTGGTCTGACCGCCTACCTGATTTACCGACTTGGCGTCAAAGGAAATCAGGATCAACGTGTGGGTTGGGCTGCAGGTATCGGCTATCTAATCCTTAGCTCTACCTTTAAATACTACGGCCTATCGCCTAACACAGAGCTGTTCTTTGTCCCATTTGCCGTCGGCGCAGTCTTATTGATCTGGGGAGACGATCGGAAGTGGCACCATTTTCTGATCGCCGGAACACTACTGGGATTGGGCTTCATGGTCAAGTATGTCATTGCTGCTGACGCTTTTGCCATTGGCGCTTTTCTCTTGTGGCAAGGTTGGCGTAAAAAGGATTTGGTGACGGCTATTTTCTGGCAATGCTTACCCCTTACGCTAGCCTTTTTTGTGCCATTGGCCTTAACGTACTCTTATTACGCTAGTATCGATCAATTAGATGCCTTTCTCTTCTACACCTTTGATGTGACGAGCCGATATCCTGTAGAGGCCAGTTGGGGTAGTCGATTCCTATTTACGTTGGAATTCTTTGCTCGATTCTTTCCCTTTACCTTGCTAGCTATTTTCGCGTATCGAGAACACCAGGCAAATGATCGAATCTGGCAAGGCTTCCTACTTTTCTGGATGATGTGCGTATTGATCATCACGATCCTACCAGGCAAAACGTTTGGGCATTATCAGATACAACTCATGCCACCACTTGCGCTTTTAGCTGGCAGTTGGTTTTATGGCAACCGAACAGCTCAAGCTTGGCTGAGAAACATACCGAATCGATGGGCTTGGGGAACACTTGCAACCCTTGTCCTAGGTTTATCAATAGCCTTGTATAGCTACTACAATGGCAAAGTTGATGACCCACGCGTCGTCACTGAAGAACTTCAAAAACGCCTCGCCCCTGGCGAACTGGTTTACACCGGTAATTATCATCACATCACCTACCACCTGCTGGGGCAAGAAAGCCTCACACCTTACGTGCATTCTTCTCTACTGTATTATGATCATCATGTAGCTGCGCTGGAACTAGATCTAGAGCACGAAGCTCAGCAGATCCTGGATCACAACCCCCGCTTTGCCTTGCTACGCACCGATCATCCCCACAACCAATTGACGGATATCATTTACGAGAATTTCACCATCATCGACACCTTACTCGATAAGGTTTGGTTACTAGAGAAAAATGAAGCATATGAATAATTCACGTTCATTGGATATTGCCCTACTGCTAATGCGCCTTGCTTTTGGCGGTTTAATGATCATTAATCACGGCTGGGGAAAACTTCAAAAATTATTGGATGGCCCTCCCATTAAGTTTGCTGATCCATTAGGCGTAGGCAATCCTCTTTCCCTGCAATTGGCAGTATTAGGGGAGGTCATTTGCCCTATCCTACTAGTCATTGGTCTGTTTACCCGCTGGGCTGCCATTCCAGCCTTGATTACTATGCTGGTAGCCGCATGGATCATTCACGGTGGCGATCCGTTCAAGGAGCAGGAAAAAGCCCTCATGTTTGCGGTAGCATACCTGGTACTATTCTTGACCGGTCCTGGCCGCTATAGTATCGATACTTGGTGGAAAAACCGTCAGATGGTGTAGGCCCTTCAAGTGTTTTTTGTCGGTCTGGTGATAAATAGTTGTCCAGGCAACAAAAAGACCAGGCAAAGGGATAACAAGTTGCTATTTAAGTTCGGATATTTGCCCCTGTCCCGGGCGAGCTCCACCCTGTTTTGTATTGTTATTAGTCGGCAGTTCGCTTCAAATCAAAATTCCCCCTCGTAAAATGAAAACCTATCTATTTATTCCTTTGCTCTTAGTTGGCCTATTGGTCTCGTGCAATCCAGATTCACCTCAGAACACTGCGAACAAGCCGCAGTTGATTCAAGGAGAAACCATGGGCACCTATTATCGTGTCACTTACGTTGGTGCTGAAAACGCTGTGCAACAAAGTCAGCTAGATTCGTTGTTGGTAGCGCTCAATATGGAGGTTTCTACCTACATTCCAGAAGCCCTTATTTCCAGGTTCAACCATGGCGACCTGCACGCGATAGATGCAGAGACCATGCAGGCAGCGCCACACTTCCTGGCAAACTTGGAGCTATCGCTAGATATTGCGGAGCGTACTCAGTCCTATTTCAATCCCACTATCATGCCATTGGTCAATTACTGGGGTTTTGGATACACGCCAAAGAAGCCCGTAACAGCGGTTGATAGTGCGAAGGTGGATTCACTGATGGCCTTCGTTGGAATAGATAAGATCGATTATGATGCTAAAATCTGGTCGCCATCTGCTATCCAATTGGACAAGTCTTTTCCAGGTACGCAAATCGATTTTTCAGCCGTCGCAAAAGGTTATGGCGTTGATCTCCTTTGTGAATTCCTTACTCAAAATGGTGTCGAACATTTTTTAGTAGACATTGGTGGTGAAGTTCGAGCTCAAGGTGTAAAGGATGAAGCCCAAACGCCATGGCGCATTGGCATTGCTGTACCAAAAGAAGACGCTTCGCCGACTGAGATGCAAACTGCAGTACCTTTAAATAATGCAGCTATTGCCACCTCTGGAAACTATCGTAACTACTATGAGGCCAACGGCCAAAAATTCAGTCATACTATTAATCCGTTTACCGGTTATCCTGAACGCAGCAACTTGCTCAGTGCTTCTATCATGGCAAAAGATTGTGCCACAGCCGATGGTTTGGCTACAGCTGCAATGGTAGCAGGACTGGACCAAGCCTTTAATATGATTGACACCATGCCGCAGGTAGAAGGCTATTTCATCTACGGCGATGAACAAGGAAATCTAAAGGTCAAGATGACTAGTGGTTTTCCACAACCCGCAGCACAAGCCACGGAATAAATTGCTTATTCTACATTAACTACCTTTGCCGCAAACCGCCCCCCTACCATGGATTTGAAACTAACTCGCGACCTCGTCTTCTTCGATATAGAATCAACTGGCCTGCACGTCATTAGAGACCGGATCATCCAGCTGGCGATGATCAAGTACCCTGCAAAGGGAGGAGATCCAATCGAACGCACGTATCTGGTCAATCCCGGCATTCCCATTTCGGAGGAAGCGATGGGTGTACACGGTATCACTCCTAAGGACGTAGCGCGCAAACCGCTCTTTGGCCAGATCGCTCAGGAGGTTTTTGATTTTATCGGCGACGCAGATTTGGCCGGCTATAACTCCAACCGTTTTGACGTACCGATGTTGATGGAAGAATTCGACCGGGCGGGCCTGGAATTCAATGTCGATCGCCGGCGACTAGTTGACGTGCAACGAATCTTCTACAAGATGGAGCCACGGACGCTTAGTGCTGCCCTTCGCTACTACTGTAAGAAGGAAATGGAAAATGCGCACGACGCTATGGCTGATGTACGCGCCACAATCGATGTATTTCAAGGGCAATTGGCGATGTACGATGGCAAGCCCTACATTGATGGCGATGGCAATAGGACCCCCAATGCGATCCAACCAGACATTAAGTCTTTGCACGACTTCACCAATGATACGCGCTTTGTCGATGCCACCCAAAAGATGCGCTACGACCAAAACGGCACCATTGTTTTTGCTTTTGGCAAATACAACGGTCAGCCGGTAGCCGACGTCTTTAAGAGGGATAAGAACTACTACAACTGGATTTTGAACAAGGAATTCTCCAGCCAGGTTAAGCAAATTGCCCGGCGGATCATGCGAGAAAATCAGCAAAGCTAGCAATGAAGCAATATTACCACTGCTTAGGCATTAGCCTTCTAATTCTCTTACTGAGCGCTTGCTATGAGCCCACAGAAGGCTGTCTGGATGTACGTGCCTCCAACTTTGATATAGACGCGGATGATTCTTGCGCTGATTGCTGTACGTTCCCTGAGTTAAGCCTGCGTTTCAACAATGTGTGGTCTTATGCCGATACAACCGTCAGCTTTGGGTTGGACACCTTTTATCTCGACGTTCAGGACCACCCTTTCCTCATTGATCGCATCCGATTCTACTGGTCGAATATTCGACTACAGTTGACCAATGGGGAAGTCTTACGCATTCAGGACTCTCTGGATATCAGTATCGCAGAAGCAGGAGATACGAGTATGACGACTATCCTAGACGACATTGCCTTAGCAGAAATAAGTAGTAGTAGCAGGACAGTACAAGTTGGCACAGTAATCCCTGATGGCACCTTACTAGGACTTAGAACGACCTTTGGCATCAGTGACCCTACGAATAAAGCAATCACCACTTCGGTATCTACCAGCCACCCTCTGGCACCACAAGCCGGGCAAATGAATTTTGGTAGTGACCTTGGATACGTTTTTGCTAAAATCGAATACTTTACGGATACCATGGCTACGGACACCATGGCTATCAACCTGTATGGAAGTGATTTCATTCGAGAACTATCCTTGGATCTATCTGCCCCTACAGTATTTGTTGATGGCTTTAATCCAACCTTGGTTATCGAACAGGATATCTCTCGCTGGTTCGAAGGTATAGATGCCCGCTCTACAGACACTACTGCTCTAAAAAATCAGTTTGTCCAGAACCTTACACAATCCTTCCTACTTACCGAGCTTTTGGCGGAGTAATCCCGTTAACTTTGAGGGCTTTCGATTGTTGTACTAATAGTAAAATCATCCAGTTACAACCATTTTAATTACCCCCAAAATTTAGGACGGAATGAGACGTTTATTTTACCTTTTGCCAATTGTAGCTCTTAGCGTATTCTTTAGCGCATGTGACGATGATGATGAGTTAGAAGGTGGCACTCTTGAACTGGTGTTCAAAGCAAAGTATGGGGATAGCCCACTTGTAATGCTGGATGAAACTTACACTTACCCCGATGGCACACCTATCAAATTTCAGCTCATCAACTACTACGTATCTGACCTTACCCTCGTTGCTCCAGAAGATAATAAGGAGACCACAGTAAGTGAAGTGGAATTAATTTCCTACGCCGACTTCTTTGACCAAAGTACAGCAGCTGATGGTTTCAAGCTTGTCTACAACGATCTTGAGCCAGGGGCTTATGAAGAATTCCAGCTTGGCATCGGCTTAACACCTGAATTAAACGGAACACAGCCTAGCAATTATCAAGCTGGTCACCCACTAACAGAAAACTTCTGGAGCTGGGCACGTGGTTACGTGTTCGCAAAAATCGAAGCTAAAGCAGATCTAAATGGAGATGGCACCTTCGATGATAACATCACTTACCATATCGGTGCTAATGAGTTATTCTCCAACTTGACGGTAGAAAGCCCCATTGTTATCCAAAAAGATAATCCTGTACAGCTCATTTTCGAGCTGGACCTGGAGCAGGTGCTACAGCGTGATGGCAACTACCTAGATCTGAATGTAGAGTCTAATACCGTTGACCACACCAATGATGTTGCTATCTACGGTTGGCTCTGGGAAAACCTGGTTAATACCTTAACCGTAAAATAAGGTCTTGCCGGTAAGAACACCCTGCTCGTTCATGGAAAGTACCGGAAATGCAACAGTATCGTACTAAGCTGGGCCTCTGTGCTACAGTAGCAATGCTACTGCTGTTCTTCTGGTCCTGCAACTCAAGGAAGACTCCTACTCCTTACGCGATCTCTACCCCTCCTGGCTTTGTGGATATGGTTATCCCTGCGGACAACCCCACCACGGTAGAAGGTATTGCACTAGGGCGTCAGTTGTTCTTTGATCCGATTCTATCTTTGGACAGTACCATTAGTTGTGGTAGTTGTCATCGCCCGGAGCTCGCTTTCACTGATGGGATGGCATTGAGCCTCGGTATCAGGCGACGGAGGGGGAAACGCTCAGCGCCAAGTCTACTCAATATCGGCTTTAACTATAAGGAGATGTTCTGGGATGGCCGGAGCCCTTCTTTAGAGGATCAAGCCTTACATCCACTACAAGACCCTTTGGAGATGGGTGAAGATTTGGGGTTGTTGGAGGAACGACTTCGCAGTAATATTAATTACCAAGCTGGATTCCAGGCTGCTTTTCCGGATCAAGAAATCACCATCGAGAATACCGCCAAAGCACTGGCTCAATTTCAGCGTACGCTCATTAGTGCTGATAGTAAATACGATCGAGTCGAACGAGGAGAAGAAGAATTCACTACCAGTGAAAAGCGAGGATGGACGATATTCTTCGATGCAGGCTATCCGGACGTCCCCATGGCAGAGTGCAACCATTGTCATATGGACCCTCTGTTCACCAATTTAGATTTCGCCAACAACGGATTAGATAGCAGCGCTACGCTACTTGACTTCCCAGATCCTGGCCTAGGAGGCATTACTAAAAACAAGTACGACAACGGTAAATTTCGAGTACCTACGCTCCGGAATATCATGCTCACTGACCCTTTCATGCATGATGGACGCATGCGAAAAATCGAAGAAGTGCTTGCGCATTACAATTCTGGTGGTGCCTACGCCGAAAATGTAGATCCGAATGTGCGTACTTTACATCTCTCTGACGAAGACCAAGCCGATTTATTGGCATTTTTGCATACGCTGACTGACAGCACCGCCTTGACAAACCCCAATTTCTACCCGCTACCAACTAAGAAATAATGATAACTATGCAGTATCGAGCCCTCTTTATTCTTTTTGCGCTTTGTGGTATTTTCCTACTTGCCTGTGAAGATGATGACCAACCCGTTTGTGACGACTGCGAGGATGAACTAATCGATGGAGAATATAATCCGACACCATATACACTAGAGTTCCCAAACCACTTGGGTCAACCCATCCTTCCGGCAGATAATCCATTGACGGAAGAGGGTATCCTCCTAGGACGGATGTTGTTCTATGATCCGATTCTTTCCGCAGACAGCACCATGAGTTGTATCAGTTGTCACTTGCAGGAGTTAGCATTTACGGATGGCAAAGCTAAAAGTGTTGGTATTCAAGGGATCGAGACCCCTCGTAGCTCCATGGCATTGATCAACCTGGTATTCGTAGATAGTGTCTTCTTCTGGGATGGCCGATCATTCACATTGGAGGACCAGGCCCTTCTACCAATTGAAGCACATGATGAACTGAACGACAGCTGGGAAAATGTGGAAAACAAACTCCGCCGGCACAACGATTACCCACAACACTTCCGAGCAGCATTTGGCATCGAGCGTAAATCTGAAATCACAAGTGATTTGGCGGTGAAAGCGATTGCGCAATTTGAACGCACGCTCATTAGCGGCAATAGTAAGTTCGATCAAGTGTATCTAAACGAGGACCGTTTCACGGAAGAAGAACTATTCGGAGAAGAACTATTTGAGGTAGAAACTGCGATCACCCTTGAGCACCCTGGCTGTACGCACTGCCACTCTGGTGTACATTTCACGAATAATGCTTTTGAAAATAACGGGTTGGATAATCCAGGAAGTTATGAAGGATTTGTCGATAAAGGTCGAGGAGCGGTAACCGGTGTTCTTTTTGACAATGGTAAATTCCGGGTACCTACCCTGCGTAATATTGCTTTGACCGCACCTTATATGCATGACGGTCGTTTTGCCACCCTAGATGAAGTCTTGGAACATTATGCTTCAGGAGGGCATGGAGCTGAATTTTCGAACGTTAATATCCGCCCGTTCAACCTCACAGAAGAGGAAAAACAGGCGTTAATTGCTTACATGAACACCTTTACAGACACCACTTTCCTGAACAATCCAGCGTTTAAAAGTCCATTCTAGAGAAAAAAAGGAGTTTTTTCACGGAAAACCAAACCAATTTTAAAAATATTCGATTCACAAAAAACAAACGCTAAAACACATAAAATCAGATACTTAACCCTAATATTAATCGAAAAAAAATTCACAAAACTTCATTTTTGTCTTTGTACTAGCTATAATTAATTAAGATCATTGTAATGTCAAACAAAGGCACAGCAGGCTAACGAGTCGGCTGGCAAACTTGAAAAAGTATTTGGGATATTAATTTGTCAGTAGTAAGTCAGGTGAAAGGGATTAAACCTGACTTACTACAACAAATTCTCAACTTGACACACACTACGAGAATATCATAAGATTTTAGAAGCAGTTTTATACTGCTATATATTCGCAAATGTTCATGGGATTATAAGTCTTGAGTCGTATCACCTGGGGAGAGTGATGCGACTCATTTTTTCCCAACTTGAAACCTTTCCCCCACCTTCCGTGTTCTTTTGATAGATAGCACAATAAGATTACGGAAAAAGCAGTTTTAATACTGCTCACTGCAACTACTCCACACACTCCACTATCTACATCATCGATCAATAGACGCCCTAAATGGTACGTATGTGACCAGCTTAGTGCGCAAAAGATATAGAGCTGCATTTTGAATCAGCTCGTAAGAATCATGGGATTATAATTTGTTATTAGCAGGTCGTGTTGCTTTACGCAGCACGACTTTTTTTTATTCTTGTGACTTATCCATTAAATAGTCGTCAAATTTTTTGTTATTTTGTGGCTACTTGAAGCAGCGAAAGTTGTTTCACTTCCCCACCGTTGATTTTCCCTTACTTACTTGCCCTTTGGTATTGCCAGAGGACCGTGTGTTTATCACTAATTGGGTGTTATGCTATAACACTTACACGCTGGTGCGGTCCACCAGACGGGTTGGAGTATTTAAAAATTAATCATTAATCTACCATGACTAAACAGCTACCCTGGAAACACTTAAACCGGAGTATCTTCTCTACCTGGGCGCTACTAACACTATGCCTGGGTGTAGTTACCTCTCTCAACGCACAGTTATCTGTGAGTTTCTCTATCACTGAGCCGATCTGTTTTGGGCTGCCTAACGGAAGCGTTACCGCTACCGCAAGTGGTGGCACCCCGGATTACACTTACGAGTGGAGCAACGGTGACACTGGAGCAACAATTTCTGGCATTACTGCTGGCACCTACACCGTAACAGTAACGGATGCTGTCAACAACACGCTAGTTGAAAACGTAACTGTCAATCAACCAGATCTGGTTACTGTGACACTCACTGCTGACCAACTTTGTGGCAGTCCATTCGACATCACTGCAAACCCTGACGGCGGCATCGGCCCTTACGGCTACAACTGGAGTACTGGGGCTATGACTCAGACTATTACCAATGTCCCTGCCGGCAGCTACTGTGTAACGGTAACAGACGACAACCTCTGTGGTGCAGTAGATTGTATCACAGTTGTAGGTGATCCACCATCAGTATCCGTCACCACTAATAATGTGACTTGTCCTGGTGGAAGTAACGGATCATTAACCGCTTTTCCTTCGGCAGGAACACCTCCCTATTCCTTTGCCTGGAGTAATGGCGGAAGCGGGCAAACAATCAATGGCGTACCTGCTGGCACCTATACCGTAACCCTTACCGACAATAATGGCTGTACCGCCACCGCAACGGGTACCGTATCTCAGCCACCTCCAATTGTTATTAACCTGAATGGTAATAACCCTCAATGTAACGGAGACACCAACGGTAGCATTACTTCTACCGTTAACGGTGGTACCCCTCCATATACATTATCATGGAACACTGGCGCGAATACTCCTAACCTATTCAACCTCGGACCTGGACTTTACACTTTGACGGTCATCGATGCGAATGGTTGTGTTCAAATGGAGAACATTACCCTGGAGTATGCCTCTAACCTTACCCTAGGTGGTGTTGGCACACCAGAAACTTGTCCTGGTGCCAATGACGGCTTCGCAACCGTAAGCCCAATGGGTGGTGTAATGCCTTATACTTATATGTGGAGTAATGGCGTAACCCAACAAGTAGTAACCAATGCGGCACCTGGCCCGTACAGTGTTACCGTAACGGATGCGCTTGGCTGCCAAGAAACAACAACGATTAATGTACCAGCGGCACCTGCTTTTGATATTACAGCAGTGGGTAGCAACCCTACCACCTGTGGTGTTAATAATGGTACTGCAACTGCAGTGATCGATCAAGGCGTTGGTCCATTCACATTTATGTGGAGCAATGGCGGAACCACACAAACGATTACTGGCCTTGGTGCTGGTACTTACTTTGTGACAGTAACCAACGGTAATGGCTGTATCGAAACTGGGAGTACGACTCTCGTAGCTCCGCCAGATGTATTCGTTACCCTTACTGCACCTCCAGTACTTTGTCCTGGAAGCACGGATGGAACAATCACCGCAAATGTTAGTGGTGGTACAGCGCCATTTATGTTTAACTGGAGCACTGGTGCTAATACCCCATCTATTAGTGGCGTAGGCCCTGGGAATTATTCCGTAATCGTAACGGATGCCAATGGTTGTTCAGACATTGCTAATGTAACGATTCAGGCTGCACCTGGAGTCACCTTTATTTTAAGCGGTACCACTACCGTTTGTGGCGCTGGCAATACAGGCTCGGCTATGGCTACTCCTACCGGCGGGACCGCTCCTTTCAGCTTCTCATGGAGTACTGGAGCAACTACTGCTAGTGTAGCCGGACTAACTGAGGGAACTTACTCGGTAACGGTAACGGATGCTAATGGTTGTTCAAGCACACAATCTATCACGATTGATATTGTCGATGACTTAGCTGTTCTGGTAACGGGTGCAAATACGCTTTGTGCTGACGAAAACACCGGTTCTGCAACGGCTTTCCCAAATGGAGGTACTGCACCTTACTTGTTTAATTGGAACACGGGTGCTACTACGCAGACGATCTCTGCGCTTAGCCCTGGAACATATACAGTAGTAGTAACGGATGCTAATGGTTGTACCGCTCAAGGTTCATTTACCGTTACTTCTCCACCTGATCTAACGGTGAGCATTCAAGCTACCGATCCAGTCAACTGCTTTGGTGAGTCAGATGCTACTTTGACTGCTACAGCAAGTGGTGGCACTCCTGCCTACACCTACGCTTGGAGCACAGGTGATACAGGTCCTACTATCGGAAGCCTGCCTGCGGGTACTTATACCGTTACGGCTACTGATGCTAACGGCTGTACGGCTATGGCCAGCTTTACCGTTACACAATCACAAGAAATTGATGTTACCATCACCGGCGAAACCATCGTTTGTGGAGCAGAAGATTCTGGTTTTGCTGGTACTATCGTATCGGGCGGCACCGCACCATACAGCTACAACTGGAGCACTGGTGCACTGACTGAGAATATCAATAACCTTCCAAGTGGCACGTATTCTGTTACGGTTACAGATGCCGCCGGTTGTACCGGGGAGGCAAGCATTACTATCAATGTAATTAGCGACTTCGGCGTTAACCTTATTCCTCGTGATGCGCTGTGTTTTGGCGACAACAATGGTAGTGTCCTAGCAGTAGCTAGCGGTGGCTCTATGCCTTACACCTTCATGTGGAGCAACGGCAGTACTAGTAATGAAATTACCGGCCTAGTGGCGGGCACTTATGATGTAACTGTCACTGAAGCTAACGGCTGTGTTGTAGAAGCCTCAGTAACTGTGGGTCAACCAGACGCACTTAACGCTGTGGCTAGTGGCAACGCTCCTGCATGTCCGACAGATATGAATGGCAATGCTTCCGTGAATGTTACCGGAGGTACAATGCCATACCAGTACGAATGGAACACTGGCGCTATCACCAGCTCTATTGATGGTCTATCAGCAGGCACCTATACAGTGACTGTAACGGATGCTAACCTATGTACTACGACTGCTAGCGTTACCCTAAATGATCCAACTGGCTTGGATGTGAACGTTACAGCTCCAACCATCACTTGTGGTGGAACCGCTACCGGATCGGCAACAGCAATTGTTACTGGAGGTACGGGAAGCTATACTTATATGTGGAGTGATGGCCAAACCACACAAACTGCCGTAAACTTGATTGCTGGCACTTACAGTCTTACAGTAACAGACTCTAATGGCTGTACTGCCGAGGAGAGTACCATTATCGTAAGCGAATTGCCACAGATTACGGTAGACTTCAACGTTACCAACCTAGAATGTACCGATCAACCAATCGGTTCTGTTACGGCTACAGCTAACAACGGCACACCTCCATATACTTTTGCCTGGAGCAATGGTCAAATGGGTGCGACAATTTCTGGCCTTGCCGCTGGAACTTATATTGTAACTGTAACTGACGCTAATGGATGTCAAGCAGTAGCCAGTGCAACCGTTACTCAAACTGATGGTTTCACCGCTGATGTAACAGGAACCAATGTTACCTGCTT
This sequence comes from uncultured Lewinella sp., assembly GCA_913057725.1. Lineage (GTDB taxonomy): Bacteria > Bacteroidota > Bacteroidia > Chitinophagales > Saprospiraceae > Lewinella. The sequence continues at coordinate 14,383 of CAJXOS010000065.1, read as the reverse complement.
TGGCTTTGATGATGGGACTGCGACCGCCACAACAAATGGTGGTGTAGCTCCATTCGCTTACAGCTGGAGTAATGGCGGCAATACCGCTAGCATTAACAATCTTGCGCCTGGCACATACACTGTAACCATTACCGATGCTAATGAATGTACCGCAACTGCAGGTATTATCATTACCGAACCAGACCTACTTATAGCTAATGTAAGTGGTACTAACTTGGACTGTGGTGGTGATGCTGATGGCTCAGCTACCGCAACAGCTAGTGGTGGTACTGCACCTTATGTCTTTGCCTGGAGCAATGGTCAGACTGGTGCTACTATTACTGGTCTTTCTGGTGGAACTTACACTGTAACCATTACCGATGCGAATGGCTGTACTGCTAGCAATAGCGTAACGATTACAGAGCCTTCTACTTTGATGGTTAATGTGACCCAAAACAGTGGTACCTGTAGCAACGTAAACCAAGGAATCCTCGTAGCCAATGTTACTGGTGGTACTGGACCATTTACATACAGCTGGAGCAACGGCGCCACAACCGCAACGGCATCTAACCTGGCTCCTGGCACTTATTCTGTAACCGTAACAGATGACAACGGATGTACAGAGTCTGCTTTCGCAGCAGTAACCACTTTCCCTGCACCAACGTGTAGCGTAACCATTGACGCGGAATCAACGCTTGGTGACAATGGTGCTCTAACAGTTGTTGTTGACGGCGGTACTGCACCATTCACCTACAACTGGAGCAATGGCGCTAATACCGCTAGCATTACTGGCCTAGCACCTGGTACATACACAGTAACCGTAACCGATGACAATGGATGTCAGACAACTTGTGAGGCTACCTTGGATGCGCTATCTGGCATAGGCAACTATGTTTGGGAAGACATCGATCACGATGGTCAACAAGATGACTTCGAGCCACCAGTACCTGGTGTTACTGTAAACTTGAAAGATGAAAACGGCATGGTGATCGCCACCACAGTGACGGACGAAAACGGTGAGTACTACTTCTTGGGTCTTGATCCAGGTACTTACTCTGTACAATTCGTTATCCCTGATGGCTTTGATTACACTGCTGACAACTTGGGCGATGATGCCTCTGATAGTGATATTGAGCCAGGCATGAACGGTATGACCGGTGACTATGTGCTCGATCCAGGGGAAATTGACTTGACCGTTGATGGTGGTATCTACGTTCCACCAAATGGTGTTATCAATGATCCATGTGACTGTTTGAACAACGCTACTACTGAAGACAACGGACAGTTCAGTGAGATCTTCACGATCCGCAGTTATCCTAACGAGACTTGGACCATCATTGACGGATCTGGAATGTTCTTCGTTCCTAATGGTGATCCTCCGAACGATCCAGTACCTGTGACTTTCCCACAAAACGCACCGGAAGTAGAACCAGGTGTTTATGAGTTTGCCTTCCGCCTTGTGGATGAAATCATGTACACCGTCGTGACTACGAATGGTTTCGATACTTTGTCTATCACCAATATTTGTGAGTATCCTACTGTTAATATTGACGAACTACCGCCTGCGAACCTATGTCTTGCAGACGCCCCAATCGAGTTAGGTGCGAATCCAAACATTCCAGGTAATATGATCTTCACCATAAATGGTGTAGTTTCTACTGAAATTGATCCTGCGGTATTAGGTAACGGTGATTTCGAACTAATTGCTACCCTGATTCCGCTAGATCCTGTAGAATGTGAAGCAACAGTTGTAACACAGTTTACCATTAATGATGATTGTCTTGCGACCGTAGGTGATCGAGTTTGGCTGGATCTCAATTGTGATGGTGTACAGGGAGGTAATGAACCTGGTGTACCCGGCGTAGAAGTGACTATTACAGGAACGGCTGAATTCAACGAGCCGGACGTTATGATCACCACCTTTACCGATGCTAACGGTAACTTCTTCTTCGATGTGCCTCCAGGCAACTACAAGATTACCTTTGGCGATGTGCCAGGTTATGATATCACTACACCAAACCAAGGTAGTAATGACGAGTTGGACAGCGATGTTGATCCAGTAACTCGAATGACTGACTTCTTCCACTTGGAACCAGATGAGGTTAACTTGAGCTTCGACCTGGGCTTATGCCCTGAGTGTATCAATATTGACTATCCTGGTGCTATCGGCTTCGATCAGTACCTATGTGCTCCTGGTAACGATCCTGAACCATTCGTCAGCTTGGCTGATCCTAGTGGTGGTGAAGGTGAAATTGAGTACTTGTGGATGTACACGAATGGCTTCCCGAACACACCAATCCAGTTCTGGACGCCAATTCCAAACTCGAACTCTCCGACCTTCGATCCTGGTCCGTTGTTCTTGACAACTTACTTTGCTCGTTGTGCACGGGTGGTTGAGTGTGGTCCATTCCTGGAATCAAATCTCCTCGTTGTTGAGGTTGGTGACGAAACTGAAGCTACCATCAACGGTCCTGGATTAGTATGCTGGAATGAGCCTACTACTTTCACTGCTGAAGACTTGGAGCCAGGTTCACAAGTTACCTGGAACTTCACTGGCGGTGCTTCACCTTCTACCGTAAACGGTCCGGAAGCAACAGTTACCTGGAGTAACGTGGGCATCTTCGAAGTAGAGTTAATCGTAACGCTTGACGGTTGTTCGGCTTATGCTTATAAGACGATCACCATTACCACTTCACCGACGACTTGTAACCAAAACTTGATCATCGATACCGATGTCATGAATCCGGAAGCAGGCCAGGTAATGGTGTCTTGGGAAATGAACGTCAATGTTCCAGGCGATCTGCAATATCACATCGAGCATTCAGCTGATGGTGAGAACTTCAGCAGAGTTGCTACTGTGACTGATCCTGCCGATACGCGCAATGGTATTCACTACTTCGAGTACTATGCACAGGCACCTAAGCGCGGATTGAACTACTACCGCGTACAGGTAGAGGACACTTGGAACAATACGGTTTACTCGAATACAGAGGAGGTAGTATTGTACAACGAATCGCAGATTGCAATGCTCTATCCAAACCCGGTAGAGGATGCTTTAACGATCGAGATATTTGAGACTTTCGATGAGGAGAATGTTCAGTTGGATATCTTCTCCGTTAGTGGCAAGCAGGTAGGAACAATTCCTGTCGGCGCTGGTGAGAGTCGAGTTCAAGTAGACTTCGCCACCTATCCTGCAGGCGTCTATCTAGTACGTCTTCGTTTAGGTGAAACGAATATTAGAACAATGAAAGTTGTGAAACGGAAGTAAGGCTGTAGTAATAGCCTAAAAACATAGGAACGGGCCCCGCATCAGCGTGGGCCCGTTTTTTATTTTATGCCTTCATCAGCGCTCAACTATCGGCATGCCAATGGCCTGCATGTCCAAATTCACCTACAAAAGCGATTAAAATCACCATTCTCGGTTAAGTAGGGCCCTAATTTTACGGCGTTCTGAACCAATGATAGCCACTAAGCCTTACCTTTGCAGCGCAAATTTAGCGGAATGATTAAGACGGATATTCTCATTATTGGAGCTGGCCCTGTGGGGCTCTTTACAGTTTTTGAAGCAGGGTTATTAAAATTACGTTGCCATTTGGTAGACGCACTGCCTCAACCAGGAGGACAGCTCTCGGAAATTTACCCCAAGAAGCCTATCTACGATATTCCAGGTTACCCCTCTATTTTAGCCGGAGAACTCGTAGATAATCTAATGGAGCAAATTGCTCCTTTCAAACCTGGCTTCACTTTGGGTGAACGGGCCGAAAGCATTGAGAAAGTAGGTGATAAGATGTACCGCCTGACAACTAACCGTGGTACACAAATTGAGGCTCCTGTGATTTGTATCGCAGCAGGCCTAGGTTCCTTTGAACCTCGTAAACCGCCTATCGACAATCTTGCAAGCTTCGAAGATAGCGGCGTAGAATACATCATCCGCGACCCTGAAGTGTATCGCAAAAAGCGTGTGGTTGTTGCGGGTGGAGGTGATTCTGCACTTGATTGGACGATCATCTTAGCTGACATTGCAGATGAAGTAACGCTCATCCACCGCCGAGAGTCTTTCCGTGGAGCCCTGGATAGTGTCGAAAAGGTACACGATTTAGCCAAAGCTGGAAAAATCAATCTCCTTACTAATGCCCAAGCAGTAGGCCTTCGCGGCAATGGTAAGCTGACGGATATTGTCATCAAGCAAAAAGAAACAGGCGAGGTCATTAAATCGACTGACCACTTCATTCCACTCTTTGGACTTTCTCCAAAGCTAGGTCCTATCGCCGACTGGGGACTTACGATTGAAAAGAATGCGATCGTAGTAGATACCGCTGACTATAGTACTGGCGTACCTGGCATCTATGCCATAGGTGATATCAACACCTATCCTGGTAAGCTAAAGTTGATTCTTTGTGGCTTCCACGAAGGTACTCTAGCCGTGCAATCTGCCTTCAAGTACATTTACCCGGACCAGAAGCTGAGCTTCAAATACACGACGGTGAATGGGGTGAATGGGTTTGAATAGGTTAGTTGGGTTGGTTTTGCTTTCGCGTCGGGGGACGCTTGCTAGCGAGAAGGGGGTTAGTTGGTTGAATTAGTTGTGTTAGTGAATTTAGTTAGGTTAGTTCTTAGACGCCCTTATATATATCCAAACCTGGGTGTGCTAAGGTGCCTTGGGTGGTTCAATTAATTGGGTGGGGTCTTTTTTTGCGTCGGGGGACGCTTTGGAGCGAGTTAGTTAGGTAGGTGTTTATTTCGCGTCGGGGGACGCTTGCTAACGAGATGTTCCACGCCTTAAAATTAAAGAGCAGAAGGTAGAGGAATCGAACCCCCATGTGTGACCATGGCACGGTTTTCAAGACCGCTTATCCACCATTGGATGCTACCTTCTGTGTAGAGAGCTAGGCAGGAATCAAACCTGCATAAACCGAGTTGCAACCGGCCTCCTAGTCATTCGGACACTAGCTCTTTAGTGGTTGGTTGGTTTGATAGTTAGTTGGTTAGTTGGTTAGTTGAATTAGTTGAGTTAGTCCGCCGCCGCTATCCAGTTTTGTTGCGGTAAGCATAGGCATCGAACCTAACTCCTGTAATAGGAGCGCGCAGATTAGCAGTCTGGCATCAGCCGCCGAGCTGATATTACTTACCAAGTAGCGTATCCGGTAGGAGTCGAACCCACAAATCACGGTTTTGGAGACCACTTACTACGCCTATAGGCGGATACAAGAGTGGAAACTCAGGGAGTCGAACCCCGACCTTCGGTGCTTCAAACCGACGCGCTCACCACATTACGCTAAGTTTCCAAGTGGGCAGGGAAGGGATCGAACCTCCAAGGGCCTTAGCCACCAGTTTTACAGACTAGCACGCTTCCATTTACGTTCTACCTACCCATTAAAGTCGCAATAGACTTTAGTACGGACGATCGGATTCGAACCGATAATCAACGGGGCTTAAACCCGATGGCGTTGCCAGTTAGCCTACGTCCGTATAGTACACCTCCGGGGAGTCGAACCCCGACACATCTGATCCTAAGTCAGGTCGCTTTGCCTATTTGCGTAGAGGTGCAAATGAAAAAGGCTCCTTACAAACAATGCAAGGAGCCTTTCGCTGGTGTATGTTGTTCACAATCACCTATACCATAGCCCTTGCCGCTTGCGTAAGCAACCAACTAAAAGAGCATAGATATGAAGTATGATTGTGCATGATTTATGTTTTCCAACCTATCTACAAGACTGCAAAAAGGAAAGTTCCCAGCCCCTCAATTTTTTTTGACTTTTTGAAATAGTATCTTCTGCCATTCCTCGCTTAGTTCCATTCTATGAAAGCCTATATCTACCCCATTGTATTAGTTCTCGGCTTCCTACCCCAGTTGGTCTTCAGTCAAGTCAAAATCATCTTCGATACGGATTTTGGCGGCGATGCTGATGATCTGGGAGCCTTAGCTATGCTGCATAACTTCATGGATCGAGACGAGTGTGAGTTACTGGCGGTAATGTGTTGGAACCTTGAAGAGTATGCGGTATCTGCAATAGATGCGGTTAACCAATACTATGGACACGGTGATATCCCCATTGCTAGCCGGCAAGGTGAACACTCTCCTATAGACTGGAACCATAGCAAGGTCTTAGTCGATCACTTCCCACATAAGCGCCATTGGAGTAATGTACCATCTACTACTTCGCTGTATAGGCAATTGCTTAGTCAGGCTTCCGATCAAGAGATCGTCATTGTTACGGTGGGCCCATTGGCAAATGTTTTATACTTATTAGAATCACCAGGAGATAGTATTTCTCCCTTGACAGGCATTGAGTTGGTGCAGCAGAAGGTAAAGGAATTCGTCATTATGGGTGGCCAGTTTCCTTCCGGCGATAGCGAATGGAACTTTAATGGAAACATGCCTGGCGTAACTCAGAAGGTAGTAGATCAAATGCCCGTACCGATTACTTTTTCAGGCTATGAAATAGGACTTAATATCAAGAGTGGAGAAGTTTTTAATGATCTGCCGTCAGACACACCACTACACGCAGCATTTCTTCACTTCAGCAAGCATGCTCCTTGGTTGAACCATCAGTTTAAGGGAAATATCTATGATAATTCCACTTATGACCAAACGGCCATCTTGTATGCCGTCAGAAATGGTGAAGGACTATACTGGGAAAAAGTGGAGGGTGGTTATTGCCTACCTGATGAGACTGGAGGTAATGAATGGATTCAAGATAAAGACAGCCAGCACAGCTACCTCCGCCTACTAAAAGATGAGGAGGAAATGGCCAGCATTATCGAAGCTTTTATGATCAATGATTTTTAGGCTACTACCATTTGGCTAAACCCAGCAGTTTTTCGCCCAAGTCAGAAAGCACTGCTGTATCATACTTCGTCTGTTCCCAGTTGCGGGGATCACCGGGGAAGGCATAGCCTTCTGGAGCGATACGATGCTTCCAGGAATTAACACGCCAATCTCGCAGCGCATCATTGTCTTCTTGCGCTGGCATCATGGAGATGTACTGTGCAATTCTCACCTTACGATCAGAGTGATTCGGGCGTATTCCGTGCGGCTCCAGGCTATTGAAGATCAATAGATCACCTGCTTCCAGTGGTACCTTTACAATCTTGTCTTCTAAGTCTGTTGTATCAGGTTGGAAACGATTGCGATCATCTGGCTGGCTTAGCTTCCATTCATCATAGTTTCTAAACAACCAGGGAATGCACTGAAAGCCTCCCATGTTTTCGTCTGTTTGATCGGAAAGGGCTAACACACCTTGTACATTCTGTGGCTTGGTTTCCGGATCGTAATCCCAGTGAATAAAACCCTTATACTCATGTCCTGGCTGCATGGGGAAGTTGAGATTGGCTCGATCAATGGTTACCCATAATTTTTCAGTGCCCCATATATCAACGAAGGCATCATAAACCCGCCTCATCTGTCGATTATTCCAAAGGTGCTGATTGTTGTACACCTCTACCATGCCCGTACCTACTAACTCCTTCATCTGCATTTCAGCACGTGGTGCCGTATACCAGCTGACGGGATCGTTGGGGTTCTTTTCTTCAAACTCCCAAAGGAAGGTTGCTGTCTGTTCGGCTTGTGCTCGGGGCACTGCATTTTTGATTACGACATAGCCATTGTCGCGCCAAAACTTCCACTGTTCCATAGTCAGTACCCGAAGTGATTCTGGTGTAGCGGACTCCCGAAGCTTCATCACGCTACTCTTAGCCGTAGACGGGTTTCCTGGAATGTCCTTATGCTGATTATCCGGGATCATGCTGGGTTCGTTCTGCTTCACGATGAATGTGCTTTAGCCTTTTAATATGGATGGATTAAGATAATGAGTTCCTGGATAAATCTTGTAATAAGCCCGGGCTAGCGATGTGAAGCAGCCACGCCCTTGGCGTGGGACTGCCCGCCAGCTGGCGGGTAGCCGAGCGAATAGCGAGCTGCGAAACGTAGCGACCCGCCGACTGGTGGGAAGACCCCAAAAGAATACGATTGATTGAATACAACTCCGGAAACAGTTTAAAGTATTCAACACGCCCACCTGTGGGTGGGCTAAAGTTCCCACCCTCGACTCCGACCAACCAGACACCCAACAGCTATTAGGTATACTACTTCCCCCACCCTAGTGGATCGTAAGAGACCATGTAAAATACCGTCTCCTACTCCACTTAGGAAGTAGCCCAATAACAGCCTATGTAAAAGAGGAAAGCTCAGGGGTTTATGAGTGGAGTACTGAATTGATCTTAGCGTAATCCTGAGCTAGTATTGAAAACGCGCTTGGCATATGCCGCACTACAATAATACGGCAATAAATAAAATAAACAAATATTTTAACAAATAAATATTTTAAAACATTTAAAAATACGCCTATCTTGCCCATCCAACCACTACTGTGCCTACATAAACAATAAGGCACAGGCTACTTGCCTCCGATTCAGCAGCAGAAGGGATACGCGAAAAGAGGAAGAATCAGCCATAAAAGATGAACAAACATTATTGGATGGAGCTCCGTGAGGACGCCCCATGCGCAGTTGCTGCGTGCCTGCTGTATTTTCAAGAACGGTATATAGGTCACTGGACTCGTAAAATCACCCAACCGAAGGCCGTCATTGCCTATCTGCAGACGCAAGGTTTTGAACTCACCGTAACTCAGTACGAACTGCCGAACCGGAAAGACTGGTATTATGAACTGCATGCTGCTGACCAGCTAGTACAGCACGCTCGTAATTTCACAAGCCACCGAGAAGCTGCCGCCGAAGCTATTCGCATTGCTTTCCTAAAGCTAGAGCAATGAACCGGAGTGTTATTCACCTGGATCTGGATTGCTTCTTTGTGGCCTGCGAGTTGTTGCGCGATAGCCGGCTGAAGGGTAAACCCGTCATTGTAGGCGGTAAATCTGGTCGTGGAGTGGTGGCCTCCTGTTCGTATGAGGCACGCCACTTTGGTGTACGTTCGGCTATGCCCATTCGCTATGCGTTGCAACGCTGCCCCGATGCGCTCGTCATCCGGGGTGATATGGATATGTATTCTAATTACTCCAAATTGATCACGACGATTATTCGCGAGCAATCGCCCTGCTTTGAGAAGGCATCGATTGATGAGTTCTATATCGACCTTACTGGCATGGATACCTTTTTCACCAGTTACCTCTGGGCCAGAAAACTGGAGGAGATGATCCATAGGGAGTCTGGTTTGGACATCAGTTTTGGGCTTTCTATCAATAAAACGGTGGCCAAGATGGCTACTAATGAAGGTAAACCCCGTGCTAAGCTGGAGGTGGCCCCTGAAGAAGTACGGCCATTTCTGGATCCGCTATCGGTAAGTAAGATTCCTCAAATTGGGAAACAGACTTTTCGTCTACTATCACGTTCAGGTATCCGCAGAATTAGTACGCTGGCGGGGATGCCTGTAGCATTCATGGAACAGCTCCTGGGCAAAAACGGGCGCACCATCTGGGAACGCGCCAATGGAATTGATGATCGCCCCATTGTCCCTTACAATGAGAAAAAATCGACCTCAGCGGAACGCACTTTTAGTCAAGATACTATTGATATACCTTATCTGCGTGCGCAGCTGCTCAAGCTTACAGTAGGGCTGGCCTTTGAGCTTCGACAGTCCCGCAAGCTGACCTCTATTGTGACCGTAAAGCTTCGTTACACCAACTTTGACACACACACCAAACAACGCCGAATAGCATATACCGCCAACGACCAACAACTCATCCGAATCGTACACGAGCTCTTTGACCAACTGTACGAACGGAGGATGCTGATTCGGCTAGTTGGTGTAAAGTTTTCTGGCTTGGTGAGTGGTTTTGTGCAGATGGACCTTTTTGAAGACACAGGCCACCAAACCGCACTCAATAATGCCCTAGACGAAGTGCGTAAGAAGTTTGGTAAAGGTATCATTCAGCGAGCCGCTACCCTACCCGCTCCTGATGAGCAATCGCCAAAGCATTGAGCCATGTTACTCAACTGCAAGAGTTGGCACAGTTTGCGCTACGGTACGCTACGTCCGGAAGAGTTGGTCCAAGAGGCAGCCGATCTGGGTTATGAGGCTATTGGCCTAACAGACATCAATACCACGACAGGCATCTACGACTTCCTGTGGGCTTGTGTACAACGCGATATCAAAGCCATTATCGGCATGGAGTTTCGAGTCAACCGTAGCAATCAGCTACTCTATATTGGTTATGCGCGGAACGCTGAAGGGCTGCGTGAACTGAATACTTTTCTTTCTCACCATAATATCCACAAGCTTCCCCTACCGGAAACGCCTCCTCCTTTTCAGCAGGCCTACATTGTTTACCCCTGGATGCCAGGAAAAGAGCAACGGCTACGCGATAATGAATTTTATGGTGTCCGTCCGCATCAGGTTAATCAGTTGTATCGGCTCAGCAAGCGGGAGCTCCGTTATTTCGTTGCTTTGCCCAGCATTACTTTTCGGCAAGAGATGGATCATCATTTCCATTTGGTGTTACGCGCTATTGATAATAATACGCTCTTTAGCAAGGTGCAGCAGTTTGGCTACGCTCGCCCAGATGAGCATTTGCTCACGCCTGATCAACTATTAAGCATCTACCAAAACTACCCGCAGCTCATTTTGAACAACCAGCAGTTTATAGCCGACTGTAACTTTGACTTCGACTTCAAAGCACCAAAAAACAAGCAAACTTACACGGGGAGTCGCTACAGTGATAAGCTCCTACTGGAGAACCTGGCCTATGCTGGTTTGGAACAGCGCTACGGCAAAAAACATCCGGCTGCCAGAGCGCGAATAGAAAAAGAGCTGGCTATCATTGACAACCTGCACTTCACCGCTTATTTCCTTATCACTTGGGACATCATTCGCTACAGTAAAAGCAGAGGCTTCTACCATGTGGGGCGTGGTAGTGGTGCCAATAGTATTGTAAGCTTCTGCTTGGGCATAAGTGATGTTTGCCCGCTGGAGCTTAACCTTTATTTCGAACGCTTTCTTAACCCTTCCCGCCTGAGTCCGCCCGATTTTGATATCGATTGGAGTTGGAAAGAACGCGATACCATTCTGGACTACGTCTTCAAACGATTCGACACCGACTGCACTGCCTTCATTGGCACCATTGGCACCTTCAAATACCGCAGTACCTTTCGGGAACTGGGCAAGGTTTTTGGGTTATCTAAACGCGAGATTGACCAGCTCACGCGCAAGCCTATTGATCAGCATCAGAAGGATCAAGTTGTTCAAAGGATCCATCATTATGCCGTTCGTCTTAAGGGCTTTCCCAATATGCGTTCGCTACACTCTTGCGGTATTCTCATCAGCGAAAAGCCCCTCACCTACTATACCGCTCTGGAGATGCCCCCCAAAGGCTTCCAGACCGCCCAATTTGACATGTACATTGGTGAGCGTATTGGCTTTGAGAAACTCGACATCCTTAGTCAACGTGGTATCGGGCACATCTACGACTGTGTACAACTGGTGAAAGAAAACCAAGACGTGGACGTCGACATTTTTAATATCGACAAATGCAAACGTGATGAGCAAGTGAATGATCACTTAAGAGTTGGCAATACGCTTGGTTGTTTCTATATCGAAAGCCCAGCTATGCGGGGGCTGCTGCGTCGGCTCAACTGTAAAGACTACGAGACCCTAGTCGCTGCCTCCTCCGTCATTCGCCCAGGCGTTGCACAATCGGGTATGCTGCGCGAGTATGTCCGCCGACACAATGATCCTAGTAGCTTTGAGTACCCACACCCCGTCTTTGCCGAACAGTTGGGTGAAACCTATGGCGTGATGGTCTATCAGGAAGATGTACTCAAAATAGCTCACCATTTTGGCGGCCTTAGCCTGGCTGATGCCGATATACTCCGGCGCTCTATGACGGGCAAAAAAGAATCCGCTCAGCAGCTAGGGGCTATCAAGGAGCAGTTCTTTGCTAACTGCCGAGCCAAAGGCTATCCGCTAGCGCTTGTTAAAGAGGTGTACTGTCAGATTGAGTCCTTTGCCGGTTATTCCTTTTGCAAGGCTCATTCTGCATCCTACGCCGTGGAGAGCTACCAGAGTCTGTACCTCAAGGTCTACTACCCACTGGAGTTTTGCGTAGCTGTCATTAATAACTTTGGTGGTTTCTACCGCACAGAGGTTTACATACACGAGGCGCGCATGGCGGGCGGTATCATCGAGCTACCTTGTGTTAATCATTCTATCGTCACCACCTCACTACAAGGACAACAGGTCTATCTAGGGCTCCAGCACATCAAGGGATTAGCCCGTAAAGAGGCCGAGGCTATTGTCAACGAACGTGAGCAGCACGGCCCTTATCAATCATTAGAAGATTTCCTCAAACGCGTATCCGTTGGGGTAGAGTCGGTCCAGACATTGATCTTCTTGCAAGCTTTTCGCTTTACTGGCAGATCCAAACAGCACCTACTAATTGATGCCCGCATGCTGAGTAAACGCATCGCTCCTAAACAACAAATGGCGCTTTTTGATTGTGAACGCAAGCCACTCCACTTGCCTCGCCTAGACAGTACGGCTATCGAAAATGCCTTCGACGAACTGGAACATCTGGGCTTTATGGTCAGCTACTCTCCTTTTGAATTGCTCAAAACAGATTTCCGCGGGCCAGTGCTCGTCCAGAACTTCCTCCAACACGAGGGGCAGCACATTCGCATAGTGGGGTATCTGATCTGTATCAAAGACGTGCCTACGCTCAAGGGCATGATGAATTACGGAACCTGGATTGACGCCCAGGGTAGGCTTTTCGATAGTGTCCATTTTCCGCAACAGCTCAAGGCTTATCCTTTCCAGGGAGCTGGTTGCTATCTCATGTACGGCAAGATCATAGTCGAATTTGGTTACCCTTACTTGGAGATCAAGAAGCTAGCTAAACTTCCTATGCTAAGTGATCCACGTTATGAAGACTCTACTGTCAGTCCATCCTTCCGTCATCTTAAGCGGGGCCTGAGCCATGATCATCAGGTCATTACCCGGCAGCCACATCCGGGCCAGGAGGAGGTGGATCGTTTGTTTGGGCGAAAGAAGGATGATGATTAACGCTCTATACATGACGCGAAGTGGCTTGGGCCTGTGCTGACCGATAGCGTCAGTAACCCCAAACCACTTCATCGTCGGTATAGCTTAAGAAAAAATCTAACCAGCGTTATAGTAAAAACGCTCGTGCACGATCTGGTCACCTTCCCATTTCTGTACAGCCACCTGCTCCATCTGAACGCGGTTGCCATCCTTGAAGGTCACTTCCATCATGTTTTCAACAGTCGTGATCCCGTTTTCTTCGTCTGAAGTTAAGCTGTGTACCTTCAAGTCATGAAACTCCTGTACGTTGTTGAGGAACTGCTCCTCGTATTCACGGCAGGCAGCCTTGCCGGTACGCTTGCCCGTTGGCTCTTCCATGATGACGCCCTCTGCGTAGTACTTCTCAAAAGCGTCCATTAATTTGCCCTGTCCGAGCATGTTGTAAATATCCTGTGCTTTTTCCTTGTAAGTCATAATTGATTAATTTTGGTGTTTAAACATTAAATGTTTGCACGCTGAAATAGTTCGCAAGAGGCCGGCTTTTTTCAAAAAAAATGAAGGGGTTTTTTCCTTTTGCCTATTTTTAGGGACGGAAACAAAATAAGGTAGACCGATTGAGGTTTTGCTAAATTTCGTAAGCAGCTGAAAAATTGGAAGTTGTGTTGAAATTTAGCAAAGCCTTAAGGAGAAAACGGCCTGGTCTACCGCGTGGCGCGATAGGCGCTATTTCCGTCAAAATATTCAGTCAGACTAAAACCTTATCACCATGGAAATAAACTGGATTGCAATCGCCGTAAGTGCGCTCATACCGCTGGTTATTGGCGCGATTTGGTACAACCCCAAAGTACTGGGCAAAGCCTGGATGCAGGCGAGTGGCGTCACAGAAGAACAAGTGCAGAGTGGCAATATGCTGGTCATCTTCGGGCTGACTTACGTTTTTGGGCTGCTGGCCTCTCTTACCTTAAGTTTTTTGGTGGTGCATCAGGGACACCTGTACTCCATCCTGGTTAATGAACCGGGCTTCGGGGAAGAGGGTTCGGACATTATGCGGTATATCGGGGATTTTATGGCCAACTACGGGGATAACTTCCGCACTTTCAAGCACGGTGCCCTTCATGGTCTGATGACCGGGATTACCTTTGCTTTGCCTATCATCGCCATCATCGCACAATTTGAGCGCCGCCCCTGGAAGTACATCTGGATCCACGCCGGCTACTGGGCCCTGACGCTTATGCTCATGGGCGCTGTCATTAGCGGGTGGCAGTAATTTCACCGGGCGCAATTGTCCGCAAAGCTCGTCAGCTTAGATATGGATTGGGTTCACGCAGAGCCCGCGAAGTGTCACGCAAAGATCGCAAAGTTTGCCTGTGCGGTCTTTCGCTCTGTGGTCTTTGCGTACCCCCTTCCTCCGCG
>CAJXOS010000064.1 GCA_913057725.1 uncultured Lewinella sp. | reverse complement strand
ACCACTTCGTAAGCGGTATAGTAGTCGTAAGCTGAGCGCTATAACTTATGCCTCACTCTACAAAGGCTCCGGTATCAATTATCTATCCGTTGCTCAATTTCTTCTTCAGGTAATCGAAACTGTCTTCGACAGATTCAAAGAGATCTTCTTCCTCCACCAAATCATCAATAATATCCACCGACCGTAGCATATCGCTGGGTTGTTCTTGCAGTCCAACCATGAGTACCTCAATGCCATTCTCACGCAGATCGAAAATAACATCCTCTAGGGCATACAAGCCAGATTGGTCGATATAAGGGACACGATCCATTCGGAAAATCACTGCATCAACATCGCGCGCGTGGGCATCCACTTGATCCTTGAAAAAGGAGGTAAAACCGAAGAAGAGTGGTCCGTACAAGTGTTTGATGATCACGCGGTCTTTGTACTGCTCGTAAAACTCCAGCTCATCTTGCCAGGGCTTAGCGCCATCAAGATCAGCTACAGCACCTACTTCAAGGCCTTTCTCGCTGAGGTCACCCGCCTTTTTCATGAAGAGTAAACAAGCCAATGCTACACCAATACCAACGGCTTGAATAAGGCTACCAAAGGTGGTGATGAGCAAAACGATAAGCAGCACCGCAGCATCCGAACGAGGTACCTTCGACAAGTGCTTCAATCCTTTAAAGTCAATAATCTTAAAGCCGATTGGGATCAACAGACCAGCCAGCACACAGAGTGGAATATGAGCAGCCAGAGAGCCTAAGCCCAGCAGAACTGCCAACAGAAAGATCCCGTGCAAGGTACCGGATAAACGAGTACGCCCGCCAGCGTTGATGTTCACTACTGTCCCTTTGGTCGCTCCAGCACCAGGAATACCGCCAATGACCGCAGCCACCATATTGCCGATTCCCTGACCAATCAACTCTCGATTGCTATTGTGTTTGGTCTTCGTCATGTTATCAGCAATGACGGAGGTGAGCAATGAGTCAATACTACCCAATACGGCCAGCACTACGGCATATTCCAAAACCAGTGCGTAGGCACCAGCATCGATGGAGAACATTCCGCCAATTTGCAGCGCCGGAAGGCCGGACGGGATCTCACCAATAACAGGCACGTCCATTTTCAAGAAATAAGCAATCAAGGTGGCCGAGATGAGTGCTACCAGAGCACTCGGAATAACCTTCGTGATCTTGGGAAAGAGAAAATAGACAGCTACCGTAATACCCCCCAATAGCAGGGCCTGCAGATTGGCATCCGCAAACAAACGGGGTAAATCCTGCAATACAGCTACCGTTGACTTAGCCGAACTCAGGCCCGCAAACGGAAAGAGTTGGAGAATGACGATAATCAATCCAACACCACTCATGAAGCCCGAAACCACCGGATAAGGAAAGTACTTGACGTAGCCGGCAATATTTAGGAATCCGAAGATGATCTGGATGAGCCCACCCAAAAGGAAAGTAAGAAGAATGATACCCATTGCCGCGTCGAGGCTACCCATCATTTCGATAGCAGCAGCTACTAGTGCAGCAGAAACTACCGTCATTGGCCCTGTGGGGCCACTGGCTTGGGTTGGAGTACCACCGAATAATGCCGCAAAAATGCCGATTGCAATTGCACCGTATAGGCCAGCAGTAGCGCCCAGGCCAGACTGCACACCGAAAGCCAATGCCAGGGGTAAGGCTACCACACCAGCTACTAGACCTCCCATGAGGTCACCCTTCAGGTTGCTGAAGTCAAAGATCTTCGAACTCATAACTAATCTTAATTTCGGAACTCGAGCTCGCAAGTAGCCTCATCAACTCTTCCAATGAGCCAAATTCACTGGCATTCTACATTGGCTTCAAGATAGAACATTGAGCGCGAATATCCCTTAAAGCATAAGGTACGTTTTATTCCACTGCTATCCAGCCAAGTCTTTAATAATCAGTCTTGCAGGAAATCTCGGAATCTGCTTCCCCAGAGGTTGTTGTCACTTGTGGCATTGGCTTGGCCGTCATCCGTCAGCAGCGCATTTTTATCATCGCTATTGAGGTTCCACAACCAGGCCAAAGTTGTAGTGTTGGTGGCTTTAGCGGCATCTAGAAAATGCTGAACCGGCATAACCTCTCCTACATTCTGCACACCTACCTCACCCATGATGAAAGCAAAGTCATCATCGGCAATGGCCTGCAGTCTATCGGTTAGCTCTTCTTCTGTGGTGTTCACCAACCACTTTTCGTAAGCATGTAAATCGAACAGGATATTATAACGCCCTTCTAACAATTCCTTCCCCTTCTCAAACAGGGCATTTTCAGATTGGTCCTGCTCATTGCCAGGTACCAGGATGATGTTTTGAAACCCATCCACCCAGCGCAGATTATCAACCATATCTTGCATGTCCACTAACCAGCGATCGTGGGTATATCCATTGCTGTTGTTCCAGCTATAGGGTTCGTTCCACACCTCAATCCAAACGTCAGGTTGATCTTTGAACTGCTCAGCAATAGCTTTCATCTTCTGCTTGTACGCCTCATAGAATGGTTGTTCAGAAGGATTCAAACCGGTAAAAAGCTGCTGCTGACCAGCTTCATTTACCCAACCAAAAGGACAAAAAATGGTGATCTTATCGTTAGCTCGATTGCGGTCGGCAATCTTTTGTAGCCCATGATACCACACCCCATCGCTAGCCTGAATGGCATCCTCCGTAATGGGCTGTTCTCGTAGGTTACCGATGAATTCTCTAACGATCTGTACGTTCCACTCATTCATGAGCTCGGCATCGCCCAAACCGAAGGTTTGCAGGGTATTTACACCCTTGTAGTAAGTAGGAACACCATCCTTCAAGATCGAAGCTCCTTCAATGGTGTAGGGTCCATCCAACACCTCAGGCACTGGCGGTAGCTGATCATCTGTACTGGGATTGGGCTGATCGTCCTCGCCGCAAGTTGTGAGAAAAAGAACGCATAGTAGGGATAGGAAAAAGTAGTTTCTCATGCTGTATCAATATTCGCTAGAACGGGCAAGAGCAAAATGGGTGCACTCAAAAAAGACACTACCTCTACCCTATCATAGTTCATCTTGTGACGGGCAAAGGTAGTGTAATTCCTCACGGATACAGACCAGGTTCACCACAGCTCCGTTTACAGAATCTTGATCTCACCATTGGTTCGGATGTAGATCATTGCACCTGCCGTGGGCTTGGTTTTGACCGAATGAACAGCCTTACCAGTGGAGGTAAAATAGCTTCCCGGATCTAGAAACTTGATCTCTCCTGATTCCGGCATCTTATACTCCGCCTCGCCGGTAATCACTACTGCGTGAAGCACTGCGCCAGTGGTATGTATCTCGCCGTCAAAGTCAGCAGGAAGTTTAACCAATCTTCCAACAGTCCCCTTGTTTTCCCACAGGAATGCCATTTCGGCATCAGACTTGGCATCAATCATCGTGGTCTCAGAAGCGTCCAGCCAGATGAGATTTCCCTTATCTACGTTGATGGGTCTTTCGCCATTATCAAAGGCCTGCTCTGTGGGTTTCACCAGATAAGGGCCACTGTCAATTTCTACATAGGCGACCACCTCTTCTCCCTGTGCGGCGGTGATGTGCGCTTCTCCAGCGGGCTGTGTCCAGAAAGAACCAGCGGGCATCCACATCTTTTCGGCGGCGGGATCATCGTTATGGATAAGTCCTTTGATGACCATTGCCCGGTAGGTAACATTATGGATATGTGGAGGAGAGGAAAATCCGTCGACAAATTTTGCCAGGAAACCCGTGGCGGGTGATCCATTGCGGTCGCCCCAAATAGTGCCAGCCTGAGGGCTCTGATCACCCCGAGCGGGGTTTAGCTTTTGCCACTCAATTTCTGTACTTAAGACCACTTGATTGGTGGGGGTTACAATCTCTGCTTCCGCGGTACTTGCTGTCTCTTTGCTCTCTTCTGTACACGAGCAAATACCTATTGCTAGTAACAGGATGAAAGCCAGATTTACACTCTTCATGTTAGTTTTCATTGGTTGATAGGTTTTCTGTAAATGAAGGTAGCAGCTCCAATAGGAAGCTGCTACTATTTCCTTAACCGATTCCGATTAATAGTTGATCCGTGCGTGGATCTATACTAGTATTTCACTTTCATAATGTAGAAAGGCGCCTTGCCCAAGTCCTCTGCTCCGGTAAATGCCGGAGTCTTGTGCAATTGATTTACTACCACGTAGAGGAAACCATCATTGCCAACGGCTACATTGTCTGCCCAATCAATGGCTTTGTCTCGAATGACAGGTTTGAGTTCGCCAGCTGAGGTGAGTACATCCAAGCCGTAGTCTTGCAAATTGGTGAAATAGTGGTTCCCTTCCTTATCGGTTGCGACACCATCAGAGATGGGCTTTTCTCCCACTACCGCAATCGCTTGAGATAGCTCTTCGTCAGATGCTTCATCACGGAACATAGCAGCCGGTAGGCTGTACCACTTAGTACCATTCATCGCCCCAAAAAAGAGGGTATTACGATCTTCACTCAGGGTGATAGGGTTCACCGCTACTCTTGCTGGCGCACCACCAAAGTGAATCACTTTCCCACCAATGACCATATCGATATCCTCGGCTTCCAACACGGGGTCAGCAAATCGTCTTACGGTCTTATTGTTTGTATCTACCACCAGAATTCCCGGATTGGCGATATCCGCCAGGTAGATCCAGCCGTTGCGTTCATCTACTGCCAAATCCTGAACAAAGCTTCCAGCAGGTGCTACATCTTCCGGAAGTTCCATTTTGAATACTTCTTCTCCGGTATTGATATCAAAACCCCAGATGCGGGTTTTACCCAAGTTTTGGCCCATGTCGGTAATCCAGAGCACATTATTCTGGTCGATCCGAATACCCAGAGGTGTATCAATCTTATCATCGGACGCCTCCGCTCCATTTTTCTGATAGTCAATACTTGGGAAAGGTTCTTTGCTCCCATCTGCTTTGACCTCCAACAATTGGACTTCAGCACTACCCAATGGATGCATAGTAGTGAAAACTCGTCCATCACTGGCAACAGCTACATTACCAGGGCGAGCGTCGAATTCGACGTACACCTGCAGCGCTTCCTCTTGTTGTTCAGGGGAAGCTTCTGTAGTAGCATTATTATCCGTTTCAGTTGTGGTTGGTGAACTACACATGGATAGGCTAACGGCCAAACCAACCAATAAAAGTACGTTCTTCATGATCGTTTAAACTATATTAACTACTTGTTCAATTTTTCTTCGAGACTTCGCCTTTTTGCTAGGCTGATTGAAGTCATCATGATCTCGATAGCCGATTGCTACCGCAACCATGCTGGCATAATCGTTGTGCCCTAAAATTTTGTCATATTGTTCTGGCTCGATACCTTCCATAGGAGTAGCATCGATTTGCATTTCAGCGCAAGCACTTAGAAATACACCAAGGGCCAAATAAAGCTGTCGGCCAAACCAGGCCTTAATCTGCTCTTCTGGTTGAGGCTTGATAAATTCCCGGTAATAGTTGACCGCTCCTTCAGGTAAATCAGCTTCTATCTGAGCCTCGAATCGCGCAATGTTATCAATCCTACTAAACACCACTACCGTATCACAGTCCAATACTTTACTGGTATTATGCCAGGAAACGGTGGAGAGCTGCTTCTTGACCGCCTCACTCCTTACGAAGGTGAATTGCCACGGCTGACTATTAATAGAAGATGGGCTGAGGCGCAGAATCTCCTTGAGTGCTTCAATGTCCTCGACTCCGATCTTTTTAGTGTTATCATACTTCTTCGTGGTGTACCGATTTTCCATCGATTCCTTAAAACTCATGCCAATTATTTACTTACTATAAAAATTATAGTTGCAAAACTATGTATAGCTTACTAGCTTTGCAATAACGGTCAAAAAGGATAGTTTAAAATACTTCGTAAAACTGGTCGAGATGTTCAATGTAAAAGGGAAGGAATACCCCTGCTGTATGAGTGTCACCATGGGTATTATTGGCGGAAAATGGAAGACGGTCATTCTGTTCCACCTAATGGAGAATGAGCGCTTGCGCTATAATGAACTGCGCAAGAAGATGAGCACGGTTACGGAGAGAACCTTGAGTCTACAGCTCAAGCAACTACAGGAAGATGGCGTAATTGAACGCACGGTATATACCTCCAAGCCTCCGCTTAAAGTCGAATACTCACTCACCGAAACTGGGAAGAGCTTGATTCCGCTTCTAAGAGCCATCGAAGATTGGGGCAACCACGCTATTGCGCATTATTCGGACTAGCTTAAGCCTCTAACTTTTCAATCAAGGAATCGATATAGGATTCACGCGCTTTTACAGCTGCAATACTGCCCCGAAAGGTTTTGACATTGCTCAGATTCGGGAAATGTACAGCGCGTTTCACTACAGACATGGAGATCATCAAGTTCAGGTAATTGAAGCCCAGAATAAGGAGCTGAGCCGCATCAACACGCGCTGTCTCTAAACCTACTTTGCTGGCCGTACGCTCATTGATAATATAGCTGGTGCCCTGCAGTTCTACTTTATCATCCGTAGTTTCGATCAGATGCTTAAGTCCTTTCAGAAACTCCAGCAAGACCAACTTGGTACGATCGGCGCCAGACATATCCTCCGGAAAGGTGAAGTAATAGTCAAAGAGGGTACCGCCATGAATTTTGATAAGCCGATCCTTCTCTTCTTCTGCTAACAGAAACAGGGAATGATAAGTCAACTTTCCTTTCTCCACGAGGGTGGGCACATCAAAAAAAGGAGCAACAACCGATATGATCAGCGCTATCACCACTACAATGAGGAAGCTAAATTTCAAGCTCATAGTAGCTATCAGAACACCTGATAGGATGATAAAAACTAGGCTTAGTAGAATCAACTTGACCTGAAAAGTCTTTTTCTCCTGATTCGACAATTGAAAATATCGATTACTCATCTTCATTGATTATTCAATAATACGGTCTGCTCTATCTAATCCCTGGAGTACAGTCTTCGTTACCTCAACTGCCCGAAAAAGCGCATTGGTAGTCGTATTGGAATGAAGGTGCTCAACCCAATCCTCAAAAGCTACATAATCACTGATCACTAATAGGGCTCCAATCTGAACTTGTCGAAAGGTAGCAACTGCGAATAAGGAGGCCAACTCCATTTCGACGGTCGCTATCCCCTCTTGTGCGTAGTGATTGATTTCCTCTTTGGTTTCCCGATACATGCTGTCGATGGTCCAACTGCTACCCCGTGCATACGGAATATCGGCTTTGGTTAATTGCCTTTCCAATGCTGTAGAAAGCGCCGACGAGGGATAAGCATACTTGTCCGGCGGAAGGTAGTGATGGGACAGTCCCTCATCCCGTACGGCCTTGTCACATAAGACAAGACTCCCAATAGGATTGGACTTCTGCAAACCACCGGCGTGGCCGACTACTACAAAGTTTTCGACACCAGCAGCAATCAGGATCTCCAGCATATGCCCAGCAGCAGGGCCACCAATGCCAAAATTACCAACGATAGCAATCTCCTTGTCGGTGTCCAGCAAATAGATCACTTCACCCGTCCAGAAAGTTTCGTGCTTCGTATTTGGTAACTGTTTGTAGTGTTCCATCACGTAAGCTTCAAAACAGAGAATCACCGACTTTGGTACATGGAAACGCTCGTAGTCCTCCCGCTCAGCATGTAGGTGCTGTTTAGGGGTTATGATTACTTCTTGATCGTATTTCTTGGGGTATTGGGGGAAAGGCATTTTTAACGCTTTACTTTACGACTGTAAATCTTGCCAAACCAACTCGGGATAATCCGTTTCAATCCAGTCTATTCCCAAGTCCGCCAGGCGTTTTGCTTCCTTGCTGTAAAAGGCTCTTTTATCCGCTGGTATTTCACCAGGCATCAAAGGGTATAAGGTGAAGCAACCCACTCTCATGTTTCGATCATGGTACTTTTGGATGGTATTGGAATCAATTAAAGTATACTCCGAACAAATAGCATTGGAGTGGATGAGGCGACCAACGATATTGGTTTCCATGATCCGATTGAGCCACTTGGTCGAAAGTGGCAGGTTGTCGTCGTACGCGTAACCTGACGGCGAGGAGCGATGTATGCCTTCCAAATCGTAGAGCATGAAGAAGTTGAAGGATGTGCAGACTACTTGATCAAGCACCTCCATACGTTGGATAATCTTTGCTACTTCTCGGCCTACTTTGCGCTTAGCCCAGCTCGCACTATAGGCTTTCAGCTCAATGTCCACGAAAAAATCTTGCCCCTTAATGATTTCCAGCGCTTCCTCTAACAAGGGAATCCGCTCTGGGGCCTGATACTGCCGCATCCCACCATCCACTTCGATTTCCGGTAGGACCTGGATTGTCTTTAGGTCCTCCCAAGTCATATCATGGATATTCCGGTCCACGCCCGTCAAGCGCTTAAGGTTCTCGTCGTGGAAAAGAACAACCTTGTTGTCTTTAGTCAAGAAGACATCGAACTCAGTACCGTCACAATACTTATCGTCTATGGCACCTTGGATGGCGGGCAGGGTGTTTTCCTGGTACTGTGTGACCAGCCCACGGTGGGCGAGGATGAGTGGTTTCTTGTTCATTTTACGGGTCTTTAGTGTATTCGGATAGCGAAACAGCTATCTAATAATTCCCCGTAAAGTAGTTGTTTTTATTGAGCTAGTCGATCTAATAGACCCTCAAGAATCTCATCTTCTTCGTCTAAGAGGTAGTCCTTAATTACTATATCCGGGATAACGCCTTCCTCCTTCGTACTTCCATTTACCCGCACGATATATCCCTTCGACACTTTCACTGGAATTCCCGTATTTGGAAGTGAATAGTGAAAGATAGAGGCATGCAAAGAAGGATAATCCCCCGTCTCTTCCCCAGCGATGGTACCAAAACCATAATCCTGAATTTGGGCTGCTGTAACAGCGGACTGGGAATGTGATTGCCGATTAACCAGGACATACACTTTGCCAGTGAATCGCTTTTCCACCGCTTGGGGTTGGTAGGCTTCGAAAGCATATTCGTACACCTCGCCGCTCTCGTGTGTCAAGGCCGACTGCCAGAAGGCTGTAGTGGTATCCCTACTCTCGCGTATATCGGCTTTGAGTAAATCGCTTGACTTAAGTGTAAAGTTGGACGTCCAATAAAACGGCTGGTTGGCAATATAGGACACCAGGTAATCACCAAAGGAATTGTCTCCTCCACCGTTGTTGCGGAGGTCAATGATTAGGTTGCTAGGCTCGCTTTGCTTGATCTCCATAAATGCAGAATCAATGAACGCTTGGTAAACCGATTCATCACCTGATAAATCCCCTGGGTTCAGGTATGCGGTTTGCTCAAAGAAGGTCAATTTCATTTGGGCGTTCAATACGTCCGTACGTTTCATCTCAAAACCCTCCAAGGCACTCACCGCTTCGATTTGGTACTGTTGGATCTCATTATTCGAGCGCAGCTCAACCTCAAAGTTCTTCTCCTCACCAAAGACTTGCCAATAGTAACGCGGCAGCGTAAACACCTCCAACATAACATTAGCAAAGTAACGGCGCTCAGCAGAAATCTGCGGATAGATTCGCGCTAGAACTTCCGCAATAGGCTTTCCATTGATGCTCATGAGCTCAGCTCCCGGGGTGATGTTTGTGTTTGATGACCAGTTTTTCCGCACGAGTGGCTTGCCATCTGCAAAAGCAATTTCCAGCGGAAAGACGGTACCACCAGCATATACATAATCCGAATACGATTGAATGGGATAAAGGACGCCTGTATGCCCATTGCGAGCCAGGCTAGACAGGCGCTGCAGTGTATTCGTAGCCTCCAATAAGGTAAGCGAGTCCTGGATTATAGATGATGCTACCTCGGCATAGGCCTCATCGAATTCTTCTTTACTTGTGTATGCATACAGGTTGTGATGAGTCGCTTGTAGAGATGCGTATAAGTATGCTAAGTCCTCAAGCACCTCGGCTTTGGAGAACTTGGTGTCGTTTTGTGCTGAAATAATAGTGGTGGTGAATAGAAAAGAAAGGATTAAAAACAGAGATTTCATACTGCTTGCAAATAGGTTAATGATGACTGAACTATCAATGCATCAACATGACGAGGCATCTTCTCCTATTGTTACAGCTCCAAACGATAAAATTTTATTCTGGCTATTTCCGTCGCCGTTTACGTGCATGTCTTTCCTTGATTGCTATGCCCAAGTCCGTGATTTGATCGTCAATTATGGTTCGGAGTTTTTGATTCTCTTCCTCCATGGGGTCCATTAAGATCAGGTATGGCTCAGAGTTCGGCCTATCCAGACCAAGGACGTGCTGCTGATTATTCAGCCCAATCCAATGTCGGACTATATTCTGCGGAAGCTCAGTAGGCTCGAAGTGGTACTCCCAGTTTACCACTCCACTGCTTCTGTCTATCTTTCCGAACTGTGTGGCCTCACCTCCCACACCGTAGATGTAGTACACCCCCGTTTCATCTATGCTTAGGTAAGCGACAAAGTGGCGCAGTTTCTCCACTTTCAATTCATGGCGGCTTAGCAGCTGTCCAGTGCTAAGGTCAATGGTTTCCAATACATTCGAGTGCGCAACAAGCAACGCTTCTCCATTGGGAGCAAAGAGCATAAAATGGCCAACTGTATTAAATTTCCACTTGATTTCGCCCGTTGCCATTTCCACTGACAACAAGGTGCTTTTCCCATCCAAAATCGTTTTCAAGAGAAAGTGACCATTCCAGATGAGGCACTTTTTGATTTTGTCCGTAAAGTCTAATTGCCAGATTGGATAACCGGATTTAATGTCCTCGTACAAAATGGAATTATCCTCGGGATGAGAGTACTTGTTGATGTTGTAATACAGGACTCCAGTATCTGTCAACGCATAACTTTGTTTCAAATTCAGACGTCGGCTCGGACGAAAATCTGCGTCGGCAAAATAGAAGCCCTTGTTATTCCGGTTGGAGAGTACATACTCACCCGAGTTATTGAAGCCAGAAATGCGGTAAGGCTCATCTAGCGTTAGGCTCTCTAAGTTGAGCGTGAGGAAATCTAAACGGTACAACTGGTGGCAATCGCGAGATAGCGAATGAATAATGAGAATATGCTCGCGCGTCTTGTATTGGAGGACTCCTGGTAAATCAATCTGAATCTCTGTAACCTCCTGGAAGTCTTCCATCGATCTGATGAGGAATCGCGGTGAATCAGCCTGCTGACGACACAGTATGTAGTCACCAAAGCTGTAGATATATTTCCACCCAAGAAAGGACTGTTTTATTTTCATCAGCTGGAGCGTGTTTGGAATAAGCGATAAGGTACGATCTTATCTTTATTCACAAACCGGTAGTGTGCACCAAAGGGATAGGTTGTTGAGCAACACTGAGAGAGGTTTGCAGTAGTAAGGTCTGAATTGAACTGTGACCTGGGAGGTAGTTTCAGAGAAAGTAGAATGAGAAATGGAAAACCGTAGACTTAACTCCACGATTTTCCATTCAAGGCTTCATTAGTCTTTAGCCTCCAATTTGCTCTTCACATTGGCCAGGTTGCGCTTAAAGACCTCTAGGTTACCATCTTCATTTTCGATGGCCAGATCGACAGCGCGCTGGAAGTTCTCGGCACTAGCCTCCAGTTTGCCATTCATCATCAAGGCTTCGCCATAGCTATCGTATACATTAGCAGAATGGGGGTACAACAGAGTATTAGCACGGAAAATGGCTTCCGCGACATTGGGCTTCTCCAGCTGCATCAAGTGCTCATAGCCCAGGATATTGATATCTCCTTCACCCATTAAGTTGGCCTCCTTACAAGCGGTTAGTTGCTGTAGGATTGCTGCATCTGACTTGCCCTCAGAATACGTCTCAAACTGCGCATTCAAGTCCATGAACATTGCTGTAAAGCGTTCCTTTTTCTCGGCACGGTAACTTTCAGCAGCTTCCTGAGCCAGAGCCAAGGTCTTGTCATAAGCTGCCTCTTGGTCTACTTTGACTTCTGGCACAACACCAACACCTTCCCAATTGGTTTTGGTGACTGGATTGATAGCCCGGCCTACCGGAATGAATACGCGCAAGTTTTCATTGATTGACACACTACCACCTGGGTTTGCGCCACCTCCAGTAGTTTCGCCTACAAGCGTGGCACGCTCCCGAGTCTGCATGTTGTAAGAGAATTCTTCCGCGCCAGAAAATGTACGGTCACTGGTGATGATAAACAGGGGTACATCAGGCATGCGGTTACCACCTACTTCATCGAGGGTCCAGAACTCCTCGGTCTCATCACCTTGACGCCAGTATAGGCTATTGAGGTGTACTTTTTCATCGAAGAAAAAACTACATAGGTACTGCACCATGCGTGGGCTACCTCCACCGTTTTTACGCAAGTCAAAGATGACAGCATCGGTGCGACCCAGCAGTTTCATCGCAGCGTCGGCATGTGCTTTGCCATTTTCCAAGCCAGCAAAGCCGCGGAGGTCTAGGTATCCCACATTGCCTTCCAATACTTGCACCGAACTAAATCCATAATTCCCACGGCGGGAGCGATCCATACGAGCCAATTGCTCCTCAATGCGGTGCTCCGGTGTATTTGGTGGCGCTTCGTAAACAGGGTTCGCCCAAATGCGCATATGCTTATCCTTATTGATCGACTGTACGGATACTGTCAATGCCTCTGCAAATGACTCATCTTCCGTAAACTGATCAAAGTGGCCAGCTTCCCATTGCTCCAATAGATGCGCTTCCGTAGCTTTTGCTACATCCGGGAAAACATAGCGGTCATTCATCAATTGGTTGAGGCGCTCAATAGCCGCT
Organism: uncultured Lewinella sp.; assembly: GCA_913057725.1. GTDB lineage: Bacteria > Bacteroidota > Bacteroidia > Chitinophagales > Saprospiraceae > Lewinella. Next base: position 20,288 of record CAJXOS010000064.1, on the reverse strand, counting down.
TGCTTGTATTCAGCGGTAAGCGCATCCTCTTGCGCAGTGGCTAGGGTGCAGCAGAAAAGTACTGCTACGAGTAAAAAAAGTCGGGTCATTCTTTCAAAGTTTAGTGTGATTAAAAGATACAAATTACGGAGAGGGCACGAGGATATCACCTACCCGACCAGACAGGTTGGTAGTTGATATTCTAGATGCAGTAAATGAGTATTGTGGTGGTTACGCCGGAAACTTCCCGTCTTAGCGCTTAGAGAGGAAGATATCTACTTCCGCATTGCTCCAATCGTAGCTTCTCTCGTCGTAGCACTCTAAATCGTAACCAAAGGCGCGATTGATATCGGATTCCCAGATGGATCGCCATGCCGCACCGATACAAGCTGGCATCTGCCCCTTCGCAACTACCTTCTCGTAGGTTTGGCCCGGAATATCAAGACTATCCAAGCCAGCTGGCGGAGTTGACCTAGCTTCTACCTTGGCCCCGATGAAATAGGAAAAAGGCTGGGTATGGTCGCCCTCATATTCAAAGTAGACCGCGTACACTTCATTGCCGACTTTATTGGGGATCTGATCGAAGATTTTTTCTTGTTCAAACCGTTGCCAAAGCTGACCGCAGTCCTGCATAGACTGGCCATTTTCATTAGTGGTTTTGTGTGGAAGGCGGATGCCAATGAGTTGGAAAGAGGTAGAATCCATAGTGGTTAGAATAGAGGTGATTTCAAATGTGAATTACTCGGGTACTGAGTCAAAAATACGACTTCTAGATCTTTGAAGGTTCTGGTGCTTTCTCCACACGGTACTGCTCGTACACCGCACTCGTAGAACTGATAAAAGTGAGGTAGAGTGTTTTTCCCAGTTCACTAACCGGCAGGCCCATGGCATCTTGTGAAAGCATCACCGCCTCTTCCAGCTCAGGAAGGATGATGTAGCGCCCGTCATAGGAAAGATGCCAAGGTGTGCTCAAGGAAGTGCCCTCACCCTTCTGAATTTGGGTAGTCGTAGCGTCCAGATTTAGACTAATGGATTCTGATCCTTCGATCGCATTTCCAGTCCATTCTCCTTGGAGTTTTTTCTTTCTAGCTTGGTACCGTCCTTCAGGCATTTGCCGACTCTGGAATAGACCTTTTACCTTTTTGGTAACGCCTTGCACCTCTGTCTCCAGTTGGCAGGAGCTAGCGTCAAAGGACAACACCCGCAAGTCGAAGTTGAACAACTGGCTTCTAACCGCAATTTGTGGACCCGTTGGGCCTTCGGTCATGTTCCACCGAGCGACTAGTTTGTAGGGCTGAATCCGCTCAGGTTCTTCCAATCCGTTGTAGTAGGTCAGAAAACAAAAGGAGGTGTCTATGAAGTTAATGGCTACACCCAAGGCGCGATTAGCCAGTTCTTCGGATGTCACCAGGTATTCCAGTCTTTTTCCTTGGAGGAAGGCCTCTAAATCGGGTGCTGTACTATTAACTGGTTGTCCTTGTTCCTGGGAGCAGCTTCCGATAAGAATGAAAACAAAAAGCGCATAGAAAGATGTGTAACGCATGCCAATAATTTGATTCAGCCTGCACCGCATATCGGTACAAACATGCAGATCATTCAGGGGTACAATGATTCGTATGGTGATTAAGTTTGAGGTATCAGGCTCAAAATTAGAATGCCTTGCTCAGGATTTGACAAATGAAGCAAAAAAGATTTGGTCATCGACCTCAATAGAGACCAAGTAGTAACCACTTGCTAGCTTAGAAACATCCATCCTCAACTCATTCTGCTGAAGGAAGAGCTGCTCATCCAACGGTATCCCAGCCAAGTTGTATAGCCTCACCCTGACGTTACTCTGGTACGAAGCCACTCGCAAGCTCAACCAGTCATCGGTAGGATTAGGATAGACCAGCACCGGTTGTGTAGCTGATGAAAGATCTGCACTACTTGTAATACTACAAGCATTAATCTTGTCTGAGAAATAGGTAGCCATATTGTTGGTCCTGAGCCAGTAACTATCGATGGCATGGCAACCTATACTTGGATTGGCTACCTGCTCCAGGCAGCTATAGGAGTTTCCACTATTATCGAAATAGTAATCTGGAGCGGGGACATTGTTCGCCACCAAACTATCAATTAAGGTGGTAATCCCCTTTGAGCCATAACTAAATGGTCGATTGATAATATACTGGCAAAAGGAGGGAAAGCCCGTAGCGCAGAAACTGTATCCAGCTAGTAGCCTATTATAGTTGAATGGCACAATCAAGTCACAAGGTTGGTGGTACAGATACAAAGCCGGAGCCGCCGATGCATGCGTAGCAAAAATATTATTGAATACACCTCCGTAAATATTGCCAACAGCTCGAATTTGATAATTCTCCTCAAGTGGGAGATTCGTTTCCCCTTCCACATCCCCCAAGGCAGGCCTGCTCAAATCCATTTCTTCAATACTGTCTGCTAGTCCAAGCGTACGAATACAGCGAGCTTCATAAATGGCGTGTGGTGCCTGAACATCAGGATATTCATCTACCAGGGGTGCTAAAATTTCGGATGGATCATCGATAAAGCCTGCGCCTAGAACGACAAAACCTCCGGCGCTCTCCCCCACCAGAAATACGTTATCGGGGTCGATATTATAATCTGCTCTATTATTGACGAGATAACGAATGGCTCCGCGAACATCTTGAATAGCCCGGTAATTAGCCCGGTACCACTCGATGGTGTCCGCCATATTCCAGCATTTCCAACCATCCAATAAGACACAGTCAATTTGCTGATGCGTATTGAATAAACCAAGTCGATAATTGACCGAGGCCGTTACATATCCCCGCTTGGCAAAGTCCTGCCGCAGTCGAACCGGATATCCTTCCGCTTTATCACCGGCATACCAGGCTCCGCCATGAACAACGACCATCAGGGGCCGACCACATTCTGGTGGAGTATCGTCGACTGGTACCGAGATATCCATGTCCAGCAAGTAGTTTGCTCCTTTGAAATCTACTGCCTCACCATATACGATATCAGTGGTTGTGGTGATCTGAAAAGTGGTATCAACCCACTGCTGAGAAAAACACATTTGACAAACTGCCAAGCCGAGTATTGATAGTAGAATCCTCATATTCGCTGCTTTAATGGTCAATTTTCTACTAATGAAAATAGCTATTATCCATTAAAGACCAATTAGCAAAAGAGGGCACCACAAGCAAATCGAGCTTACAAGCGATTGATTTCCAGCCTTACTCTTCGATTAATTTCATGATCCAATTGATACAATCTTCATTATCCATGATCGACCAGGAATGTGGATGCCGGCGACCATCAAGTCGAACGCCTTTACCCATTGTGATAATAACATTGGCGTCCTGATTGCCCATCAACTTTAGATCATTGACCATAGCTACGATGTCCGTGCCATTCCAGTCATACAGGTCCCTACGTCTTTGCTCCATCAGCCAATCTACATCAAGATCTGTGTACATTCTTATCGGCATATCTTTTAGGTACTGCGCGTTACCTCCGTTTTTTACGCCATTAGAATAAATAGAAGCGGCGATGTAGCGATCCGGATATTCTTGTGGCGAGCCTCCGTACATTCGCTCAAATCTATCCATAATCCAGCGTGCTTCGCCCATTCCTGCATCCGAAAAATTACGCGCCAGTTCGCGCTGGCAATATTCGTACATATGGGTCTTATCTAAGGGAACATCCAATGCAAATACTCCCATCGGGCGTACTGCTGTATTTTCAGGATTTCTTGCAGCCTCTTGAGCGTAAACCAAAGAAATCATTACTCCATTTGAAAGGCCACCCAATACAAAACGGTCTTCCGGAATTTTATCCTCCTCAATAACCTGGCGAATGATCTCATTGAGGATTTGTATTTCTACTGCGCGATCTTCAGTGCCCCAATTAATGGAAGGGACAATCGTTACGAGTCCTCTCTTGTAGGCAAGTTGTGGAATATCTATCTGCTGTAGAAGGTCCTCGATGGTCTCCCCTCCCGAGGGGAAAACGATAATAGCGCCTTTGGGCGGAACATGAGGAACGAGCTTGAGATAGAATAATTCTGTACTACTACCATCATTGATGTACAAATCAGAAGAATCAATTTGGTGTAGAACAATCTCCTGGAAATCTTGCCCGCAACAGTGCAGGCTAATGCCAACTAGTAGCGCAAACAGGATAGGCTTGACATTCATATTCGGGTTTTTACTTCCCCCGAAAGATACAGTAGGAAGACAGTTACTTCACAATTCCCTGCTCCTTTAACCAAGTGTGCATTGTGTCATAGTACCCATCACAAGACTGCCACTGAAGTGCAGAAAGATCCTCGCCGTAGGCGCAAGTGATGCATCTGTGCATATTATGATTACAGTTTTCGAACACCTGATAGGTGGTGTTCGTACTGTCGAGGGTACGCTCATACAATGCTTTGGTCTTGCGCCAATCCACCTGCGAGTCATTGGCTCCGAATAGTGCAAGCACCGGGCAATCAATAGCACTTAAAGTTTCTTCAAAATCCTCCAAGTAAACCCATAAGCCACTGGCTTCATCAAAATGTCCCTTGCTGGTGTAGATATCATTTCGGGCCTTGTACTCTAGACGATCAGCTTCTGTGATCGGCCGGGGTTCGCTATAACCAAACAGCCGCCGGGAGGTGCTATCAAGTTGTAGCGGACGAACAGCCTCCATGGTCTCCTCTAGTGTACCACCAGTGCAAGACAGGCGGTGACTTTCTCGCCAGGCATGGTACAGAATTTCCACTTCAGCCTCCTCTTTTCCAGCAATAATGAGATTAGATTTTAGCAAGTAGCCGTAGTTCTCCTTATCGTCGGTACCACTGACGGATATCCAGAAATCAATGGGGTACTGCTTGATAATTAAGGGGCAGATCCACCCCGCTCGGCTAAGGCCCCACAAGCCAATTTTCTGGAGGCCAGGCACCTCACGCCGTTTCAGTTCCTGAATCGCGGCAATAGCTTCCTCGGCGGAATTGTCTACTGGCTGCAATTCATCGAAAGTGCCTTCGCTTTGGCCACAGCCCATCTTGTCCCAAAAGCAAACGGCCAAGCCCTCCTTAATAAATTGGTCGCGCAGTCTGGAATACCATCGGCCTTCAACGAAGTTGGTTTTACCAGAGCCGGGTATAATGATGACCAGCGCAGATGGTGCTACCTCTTGTGGCCGTTCTATCAGCCCACGGAGGGTCTTGCCTTCAAACTGGAATTCAAATGGTTCCGCCAGTTTCTGGCCATAGGACATGCTGGCTAGAAGCAAAGCGAAAAGGAACGAGAGACTAACTGTGAATCGTGATTTCATAAGCATCGAATGATACTTCAAGGAGATCAATTTCCGCTTAAGGTTGCAGCAAGATTAGTTATCGTCTTTAGAGCGCCTTGTTAAAACTTCTCCATATTGGATTCTTTGTAAACTGTGGCCAACACCACCTGCCCAACAGCTTGGAGCGTTCGTTTATCAATGATATTCAGATCATCAGCATGGGTATGGTGGTAATGACCAAATTGGCCATCCTCTTTGATATTGATAATGTCTACCATCGGGATGTCAGTGTTTTCGATAATAAACCGGTGGTCATCCGTGTAGAAGCCAGCCTCTCTATTGACGAAGTAATTGCCATGCCGCATAGCCTGTGCTAGTCTCCATATTTTATCCACCTGCGCGGAGGCACTCTGACGGGAAAAACCCTCCTTGGGGAAGGTAGCACCTTTCGAACCCACCATGTCAAGAAGAATACCATACTTGACTTCGTAGTCATCTACATGCAGGTTCTTCGACCAATGCTGCGACCCCAGGCCCCAAGAGTAATCCTGGCCGGATTGATCAGCACCATAATCTTCGGCATCAAAAAAGATGACATCAATGCCCATGGGAATGGGGTTGTTCTTGATTTGCCGAGCAATTTCCAAAATCATGGCCACTCCACTTGCCCCATCATCTGCCCCATCAATTGGATTTTGGGTATCGATGGTATCCTTATCCGCAATGTGGCGGGTATCATAGTGGGCACACAATAGCAATCGTTCGCGCACCTTGGGATTGTACCGCCCGATGATATTGGTTCCCTCCAACTCGACACCATTGTAGGCGGTAGCCGTGAACGCTTGCGGGATCACTTCAAAACCGTAGGATTCCAGGGTCTCCATCAGCCAATCCTTACAGTTCTCATGTTCGGGAGTATTCATGTACCGCTTACCAAAGTCAACTTGCTGTTTGAGCATGGCATAACAACTATCGGCATTGAACTGTGGAATGGCTACCTGGATATCTTCTTGTGGAACGAGCTCCGGTTCGCAACTCATGCATGACACTAGGAATAAAGGAAGAGAGAGAAAGATTAAGACGCGCGTTTTCATGGATAGCAGATCATGTTTATTGGAATCAAATTCTGGTCAAGTCAAGGAGGTGGTTCGACGCTATTCTCATAACTGGCTCAAGATACTTTCTTTCGTAATGATGTATTCCTTGTAGGTTCCTACTTTTCGAAAACCCAGTTGCCGATTTAATCTTTGGGAAGATGCATTTCTCGGGTGGATAGCAGTCTTGACAATGCTGACTTCCGAGTGTTTGTCTAATAGCAATTGAATCATACTTACCTTAAGCCAACTCCCCAGTCCTCGTCCTCGAAACTGCTTACGGATGCCAGTCATATTTTGATAAGCGACAGTGGGTTCTTCGGGATAAACAATCACTTCTGTGTAGCCTACGAGTTCATCACTTCGCAACATCAACAGGACCAATTGTTGAATGCCTCGAGCTTGATACGTCTGCTCTCGTTTGATGATTTGCGCCGGAGCAAGTATTTCTTCATCGAACAGCTTTGATTTGTAGGTGACATCACCTGTCAGCTCTCGGATCATTGAGTAATAATCATATAATTGACCAAGCGGCAATTTTGCTTTATCAATGATGGCAAATTCATCTTTCTGTTCCCAGTCGTTCATCAAGCTGTTGTTGCGTTGCTTCAGCTTCAACTCAAACAGCTCTCTTTCTTCACTCACCTGTAGGGAAAGGGATTGCTCGAGATAATCATTCCTTGCATCCGTCGACGTTAATACCAAATACTTTGATGCGGGCCATGCTGAAACATAAGCCTCCAACACCTTTTTGATCAAGCCCTGATCAAAATAGGCAACTACAAAATCATGATGTACAAAGACATATTCGGGAGCCAATCGAGGCTTTTGATACAGCAGCAATGTGCCTAGTGCCATCTCGTTCTCCCAAACTAGAAAAAGGGACTTTCCGCTCGTTAACAACCTTAGGCACCTATCCTTTAGAGAGCGCCATGTTTCCCTTGCAAGGGGCACTCTTTTTCGTTCTGCCCATTGCTGCTTAAAGGCAAACACCTGCTTCCATTCCTTACTGGTAAATTCTAAATGCAGGGCCTCGACCGTATACGTTATCTCTGTTGCCACCGGCACTCACTTATCTGTTAGCGCGTCATCTTACCGCAGCACTGCTGCAAAAAAAGAGAGCACAACAAAAATAAAAGGTTTTTAGCAGGCTGTCTTATTCCTATTTTAGAACACATTGAGAAGGACATTAGAGCAGTTTCAAAATGCCAGCACTAGTCGGTCATTCACAAAAAAAATAAAACTTATTATTTAATTAAAACTCACAAACAACAACTTATAAAACATTTTATTTTATAAAGTCGCTATAATCCTTATCTTTGAACAGAACACATCTCTATCACTAAACCACCTAATGATGAAGTATCTCAAGTATCTCCTTGGAGTAATCGCCGTATTAGCACTAATATTTTTCGGCCGTGGCTTGATGACTCCTAACGTTTCTTACAGCACCGAAATAACAGTTGACAAGTCCATTGAGGAGGCTTGGGCTGTTATGAATGACCAAAGCAAGACCAAGGAATGGTTGAAAGACCTGACCGACATTGAGCATGTAAGTGGAGAACGGAACTCGGTAGGTGCCGTCACAAAATACACCTTCGAGCAGAACGGAGAATCATCTACTATCCTGGAAACCCTGAAAGCTTTTCGTGAAAACGAGCACGTAGCCATGGATTTTGACATGGAAGGCGTGATGCACATGGACTACCAGATGAACCTATCGGAAAAAGATGGAAAGACCCGCATAGAGTCCTCAACGGTCACTACCGGAGAGGGGCTATTCATGCGTTCGATGGTCTCTTTCATGAAAGGCACCATGCTCGCGCAAGAGGATGAAAACCTGAGTAATCTACAAGCCCTGATCAATAACAACACTACTGATTACTTCCCGAAGCCCGAGCCTGCTATAGAAGTGGCCGAAGCCTTAGATGCCGCGGCAACGGAAGAGACGCAAGAGTAAGGTCTTTATGAGAGGCTGTTCCCTTCGATAAGTGGGGCTGGCATAAGACTGAAAAAAGAGCAATCATCGTCTATACTGAATAGGCCGCTGCCCTAGGTAGCGGCCTTACTATTTCCGTTTTCCGCAAACAGAGCACCATTCTCAATTGTATTGGGTTTGAATTAAAGCCCCACAACCCAATGAATATCAAGACGCTCCAGTTCCTAGGAATCTTAGTACTACCCATCCTATTCCTCGCTTCCTGTGGCGATGATGACGACGTTACCCCTACTCCACCGAACAATCCTGATGCAATCGAAGCTAAATACCGGGAATACGTAGACCGCTTCGTCACCGAAGGTGTTGATCGTGGCTTCGATGTAGATATATCTGAACTCACCGTGGTGGAAGGCATTGCACCTCAATTCCAGGAATTCTGTGGTTATGGTTATTCCAACTACAACAGCACTGGCCGCCCACGGGTGGAGATCAGCGATGTAGCCTTTTGCTGGGATGATCGCAATGATATAGAGAAGGAAGCCCTGATGTTTCACGAATTGGGGCACGCTATCCTCGCGAGGCAGCATAAAGAAACAACTTACTCCAACACTCTTCCCACCTCCATGATGTGCAGTGAAGCTTGTGCAGGTGCCAATTTGTTCTTTGTTTACAACACTTTCACACCCGGCCTGAGGAAATACTACATCGATGAACTGTTTGACCCATTAGTAGATCCTCCAAGTTGGTTGAGTAAAACCGACACCACCCAATTCTACACTGATGATTTTGAAGATGATAATTCGGAGTGGACCTTCGAAGCAGTAGGCGACGATCAAGGTGCCTTCACTGCCAACCGCTACGATACCACTATGACGGGTGACATTGCCCTGAGTATTACTTCTGATGGTAGCCTGGGCTTTGAGTCTTTTGCCTACTGGCTCGTAGAGTTAGATGCACCAGATATTCCAGAAGGGGCCGAATTGAAGGTTACTGCCATCATGGACCTAGAGCAAGTAACCGGCGACGGTCTGTCCCTAGTAGCCCGGACCGATGTACTCGGAGGGGATGACCTTCAGATTTCCGGCTTCGAAACCACTCAGGGAAGCATCAGTTTCAACGGTACAGAACAAGATCGCCAGGTATCGGTCATTATGCCATATTTCCCTAACCGAGCGGACAAGCTCAGTGTCTTCTTCCTACTCGGGGGTGAGATTAATGGCAAGGTCTACTGTAAGGATATTTTGGTGGAGGTGATGGAGTGATCTAGGCGGGATTGGTAGAATCCGTTATATCACTAAGATTCGTCAAAAAGCTCATGGTATGAGTTTTTTATTACCCCTACTTCAAACAAACTACCTACTACTCGGTTGGCAATTGCTGCCGGTTGTTTACGTCTTAGCCAGCGCCTGATGTAATCTAAGAAAAGATAGGGATCCCCCCCAGCCTTAAACCAAGAGTAGAAGACGTATCCAGTGTTTGGCTTTTCACAATTCTGATCCAAGTATTCCGGAATAAATGGTTGAACTACTTGCAAACCTCCCCCATTCTTTAGCCAGCCAGAAATTAGATATTGGGAGTTATAAAGTATAATATGCTCAGTTAAGTGCTGGATCATGTAACCCTTGATTAGGTTGTTGTCTCCTTGTCCATGTAGCCAGGATGAGATGATGCGTTGGGATTCAACTTCCATTACCCTATCATCAAGGTAGCGTGTAACTGCAGACTCAAAGTACTGAACATCATCACATAGTTTCAGTGCATTAAAAAGTACAGTATTGGCATAACTTGAGCGAAAATTATTCTCAATAAAGTCTAAGTAAGCGCTTTTATATTTTTCAAAAGACAGCTTTTCCCGCAATAGTTGAAGCATTAGAATACCAGCAGTACTAGTCTTAGCATGCTTTTTTAGATATTCCAATATGAGATCTTCTACCAGCTTGTACTCCCCCCCTTTCTTTAACCAGTACGCCAAATGAAAAGCTGAGTTTTCAAGTTTTGAGTTGGCTTTTAGATATTTTATAAATAAGTCTTGCACCGGTTCCAGCTCACCGCCATTGTCAAACCAATCTTGGAAAAGGAAACTTGCATCCTCGTCTTCTGAATAGCGTGACAAATATGTCCTTACATGGTCCTGAACCAGGCTAATTTCTCCCCCGCTCTTCAAAAATGAGCTCATAACAAATCGAGCATCCACGTCCTCTACATGGGAGGCCAAATACTTCTTAAGATGAGGATCCACCACCGCGACATTTCCTCCATTATTCAAAAATGAGCTTATAACAAATTGTGCATTGCTGTCCCTCGCATGGTGCGTTAGGTACTTTTGGGCATAAGGCAAAACTGCTTCAAGGTCTCCTCCATTATCAAACCAGGCCTGGAAAACAAAACTTGCTGCTTCGTTCTCTGCATGATGCTCTAGGTATGTTTGGACATGTGGTTGAACCGTTTCAAGATCTCCTCCATTATTCAAAAACGAGGTAAGTACGAATTGGGCACTTAGATCCGTCGCGAAGTGAGTTAGGTATTGTTGAACATAGGGCTCTGCAACATTGAGATCTCCTCCATTATCAAACCAAGCTTGTAGAACAAAACTGGATTCTTTCTTATCAATGAAGTACTGCAAATATGTCCTTAACGTACTAGTAGAAAAGTCATCTATTCCAAAGCATTTAATATACGTTGATAGAACTCTGAACGAAATATTAAAGTGTTTAACAAAATCAGGATTCACCTTGTTCCACACGGTAAAAATCTCCCGTAAAAGCTCCTTGTTTTTATCATTAAGTCGTGCCTTATTTAGAGCAAAACTCAGCGGGAATGCAAAGAACAAACCTTCAATTATTTCACTAAAAAACACAAGATCAGAGTGAATTAACTCAATTCGATCATCTTCTTCCAATAAAGACGTAATTGTGATTTTTGGTCTAATTGGGTTTAAGCTTTCCTGACGGTCCTTTAGTTTCTTTTGCAGTACCCGATAAAATACCTTTTTATCACTCACAATGGGCATTTCAATTATCCTTTCGAAGGAACGGATCCAATTGAACTGTGCCTCAAATTGAACAGAGAAATCAAAAATACGCTCGATTTCCCGTGCTATATCTTTACGGACAATTTCGAGCCTGATTAGCAACAAGTTATCTGCAATAGTATCGTGGATTACCTTGAGGGTTCTGACATTTTTATACTCTACCTCTTCAATCCAACCATTATTCTTTAGGCGCTGAATGATCTCCTCATATCCAGAGGAATACAATAAGTCAATTTGTTCATTCTTAACCGGAAGTATACTAATCAGGTAAGTAATTTCATTCTGCAGCTTGGAGAAATCACTGATTTCAAATGTCAACCTGAATCGTTTCTTGATCCACGCTTTAAAATCTCCGACTTCTCTTATGTCTTTGGTCTCTAGTTTTTCCTTGTATAATAGAAAGTTGAGGAATACGGCAAATGATGGCTTTATGTTAAAAAAATCAGGATTAATAAGGTCAAACTCCTGAATCAGTTCATTCGTAATTTCTCGGACAACAAAGTCTCTATACTTTGATTCTGCTTCACTATCCCTGAGTTCGATTTGCAAAAAAGAATCTGGAAAGTTAGAGCTAGCACGATACGTATATCTGCAATTTGCAAGTGCTCTAATATTCAAAGCATCATTTTCTCTTGTTAACTTAGAGACTACCTCACTGTCGAAACTAATGTTTTCTTCTATGTAGTCAAATAGTAAAAGATAGTTTCGTTCAGCATCTAAAACAGGTAATAAATCTTCAACGAATTCTGCCTCTGGAAGCACCTTAATGACTACCCAACCAAGATCCAATGCCAGTTGCCCGATTTCTAGCATTAATCTGGTTTTACCAACCCCACCTTCCCCGAAGATGATTCCGCCTTCGTAACTATCATCATCTAATAGCTCCTCGATAATGAATGCTTCAGAGATAAAGTCAACTAGTGACGGCTCTTGTTCCAAGAACACGTCACGAGATACATATGGAAGATTATTACTCTCCAGGTAGTCTTGATACTTTATCTTTTTGTTGGACTTTTTTTCTTTTTGCGGTTTCTTAAGATAAGCGAACCCTCTTGGAAGCCTTTTTTCGTTCTGTAAAAGGGAGTCAAGCTTTTTGTTTGCTTCGGAAATTACATTTGATATCTGAATCTGGGCAACCGATGCACTCTCTCTTACCGCGTTGGCAAATAGCTCTTCAAAAAAGTCAACTTCATCCTTTATGTCATACCGATCTTCTAGCTGCTCTTCAATGGTAAAATGCTTTGCTAGGAATACTATAGAATCAAAAAAGGTTTTTTCGTTTCCTTCAGAATACCAGTTCTTCTTGATAGCCTCAATTACACTGCTTTTTCTGAGGAAGTTCTTTAATACTTCAGGCTTATCTAACTTGGCGTAGAATACAATAGCCTCTATATATATGTCTAAGAAGTTGTTATCCTCTGATGAGAGCTTATTACGTGACTTCCATTCCTTCCAGGTTGTATCCTGAGCAACTTGACCTATTGTAAAGTCTGCTGCCCTATCAATTAAGGAACCAACTATTTCGGTGAGGAGCCCTTCCATGAACCTGAGAACTAAAAACTAAGTTTATCGGTACATTCAAATATAAATAAATAAGGCAGAAATTTCTCTTCTGGTAAGGGTGTCGACAGGTTGTCGTTTGAGAGTAAAGCGTTTCGCGCTAAGAAGAGGAAGCCACTGCCTGATGGCAGTGGCTTCCTCGTTTTGCCCTATCAGCACTATCAATACTTACCTCGTCACCACACTCTGCATAGCACGTGCAGGAATGCTCAAAGTGATCGCCTCATTGGCACCGATGAACAACTTGTAATCGATGGCCTCATCGCTCTGGTTCATGACAACATTCACCAGGCTGCCATCTTCGTTTTGGAAGGTGGTACTAAGCAGATGACTCCGACTACTAACTGTACTAATCCGCTTGGCTCCCGGGCGAATAAACTTAGAGAAATGGCCAATGTAATAGTAGGTAGGCGTATAGATCAACTCACCATTTTCCGTATCTCCGTGGATCGGCGCAAAGCAGAAGTTACCCACGTGGTTAGGGCCACCACCTTGATCCAGGAGGATATTCCAGTCTGTCCAGCCGACGGTGCCGTTGTTGAAGTCGTTGATCATAGAACGGCCGTAGCGCTCCGCATGTGGCCAGTACTGGTAGCGGTCGGTACGGAAGCCCTCTTGGCACCCTTCTGTGAATAGCAAATTCTTTTCTGGAAAGGACTGCTCGATATTGCCCAAGTTGATAAACATCGGATCCCCACCGGCCCAGGTTTCGTACCAGTGGAAGCCAATTCCCCAGGCGTACTTACTGGCCTCTGGATCTTCAAAGATGGTATTCGCCCGATGGTTAATAAGGTCGCGGTTGTGGTCCCAAACGACAATTTTCTTATCACCTAAACCTTCCTGTTCCATAATGGGCCCCAGGTGGTTCTTCAGGAAATCGCGCTCTTCTTCTGCGGAGTAAATACAGGATTCCCAGCGCTGTACTGCCATGGGCTCATTTTGGATCGTAATCCCCCAAATAGGCATACCATCTGCCTCATAGGCTTTGATAAATTTTGTGTAGTACCTCGCCCAAGTATCAAAGTACTCTGGTAATAGCTTCCCGCCCTGCAACATGTTATTGTTATCCTTCATGAAAGCAGGCGGGCTCCATGGGCTAGCATACAAGAGTAGCGTACCGCCAGCAGCCTCAATAGCCTTCTTGATCAGCGGAATCTTGTACGTCTGGTCATGCTCAATGCTGAAAGTTTTGAGCTCCTTATCGCCCTCTTCAATGTAAGTGTAGCTTCCACTACTGAAATCACATGAGTGGATCGGTGTACGACAAAGGGAGTAGCCAATGCCTTCTTCTTGATCATAGTAAGCCGTCAAAAACTCGGCTTGCTTATCTTCTGGTAATTCCGCAAACACCTCCGCAGAAGCATCTGTAACTGCACCTCCAATTCCCATGAAAGTCTGGAAGGACTTATTGAGGTTTACAAAAACCGAGACCTCATTCTCCAAAGGCTGCGATGCCGCTTCAAAGGTCGCTTTCCCGGTTTCGTCTAGTCGGAGATCTGTATCCTTTGCGGTAGTATAAATGGTGGATTCTTTGCCCAGATAAGAGGGTATTGCTGCTGCTGATGACATTTCGACTTCCTTATCGGTATTCGTTTCGGAAGCTTGCTCAGGTGTACAAGCGAAAAGGGTGGCGCCTAACATTAGGCACGTGATGGGTTTAAAGTTCATAATGGCACATTTTAGTGTAGTTGAAAGCCTTAGTCCGCTGGTCAAGCCCGCGGCCAAGCATGTTGAAAGATAATCGAATTCCAGGAGTTCGTTGCTCGTTTAGAATCGACTAACCTTGTGGAAGGGGGTGATGGTTTGGATGGTTAGTTGGTAGGGTTAGTTGAGTTTGTTGAATTAGTTGGGTTAGTTCTTATATGTCCTTACATGCCTCAAATGGTTCAAAAAAAGCTTCGGTGCCCTTGGTGTCTTGGGTGGTTTAAAAAGTTAGTCCTCGCGTCGGGGGGACGCTTGGGAACGATTAGTTGACTGAATTCCAAAACGCAGCCTCACTTAAACTTTAACTTTGATTCCAATTGAATCATGGAAAGGATTAGAAGATGGATTAGAGAGCGAATTGACTGCGCTACTAATTCATCTCCTAAATCCCTTCCCAAAGTTGTTACTAGGCTCCTAAGAACATTTGTTCAATGCCTTTACGGAAAGCTTCATCGCCCGCAGCGAGGCGTTGTTCATACATGGCCTTAGCATCGGCTCCAGCAACATAGCGCAGCTGATCTTTACCATCGGTGGCAGCTTCGTAAACGACTTCGGCAATTTGCTCGGCTGTAGAGTAGTTTTTTTGACGCTCAGGATCGGAGAACATGGCCAGTACTTTCTGCATCATTTCACCATATGCCTCGTGAGATGTAATATCCAGGGAACGGCTGATAAAGTCCGTAATGATCCCTCCAGGAGATACTGTCTTGATACCAATGCCAAAAGGTTTGAGTTCGAAAGCCATGCTTTCACTCCAGCCTTCAAGTGCCCATTTGGTGGCGTGATAAACAGAGTTAAAAGGAAAAGCGATCAAGCCCCCAATCGAGGTAGTGGTGATGAAAAGTCCATCCTTTTGTGCACGTAGATGTGGAATAAATTCCTTGGTTACGCGCATAACACCTAATAGGTTTGTATTCAGCTGACGAACAATCTGATCATCTGATGCACCTTCAAAAGGACCAGCCAAACCGTAGCCAGCATTGTTGAATACCACATCGATTTTCCCCATAGCTACTGCGGCTGCTACGGTAGATTTTATCTGTTCTGCATCGGTTACATCCAACGGCAAGAGGTGAATATTGTCGCGCTGACCTAATTCTGTTTCGTTCTCGGGTTTACGCATCGTTGCGATAACGTCCCAGCCCTTATCGGCAAACAAAATGGCTGCTGCTCGTCCTAGGCCAGTTGAAGAGCCCGTAATAAAAATACGCTTTGACATGGTGTGGTTTTATAAATATGAAGTGTACCTCCAGATCTACTCCGTTTTCAAGTCAGGGGTACTTATAGCATTAAAACAGGGTATTGAAGGAGCTTGTTGTGGGTTGTTAAAAAAAGAATTGGCAGCCTGCATATCTAGAGTATATTCTTGCCTCGTTGGAATCTTGTGCGTTGGTACATCAGGTATTTCGAAAGTGGCTTGAAATCTATCCTGTCGTTGCCCTTAGGTAAGATTTGTGATCAAAAGCAAAAGTCAGAGTGTAGTTGTGTGCCTCACTAAGGAAAAAAAATAGTAGTGAATAGCCGCCTGAAAGTACTTTTCTTGAAAAACGTTTGCGAAGTCTTCCCGGCTGTTTCTTAACAAAGAGGGGTCCCCGATGGAATTAATTGCATTGAACTACCTTAGCAGTATTAATTTTGTCACCCCCGAAAGTCTTGAAAACTATTAATTATGCGAAATATCTGGATCATACTGATCTGCACTTTTTTCATTTCTCCTGCATTCACTCAATCTGAATACGCCGTAATTAATGATCCGGATGGTTACCTCAATGTTCGCAAAGAACCGGGTACTAAATCCCCAATTGTAGGTAAGATCTTAGACGAAGAGATCTTTTGGGTAAGTGATGAAGCTACACCTAATAACTGGTACTATGTGAACTTCATGCAACCCATTACTGATGACATGGATGAAGACCGTATTTACCATATCCTGGATGGTAGAGCCTTACGTGAAGGTTATGTACATGGAAGTAGAGTAAGACGACTACCGACACCAGAGAGTGACTTCATCACCAACATGGACTTGAGTACAGATCATTTCATGGCCAAAGATTCGCTGCTGGTATTTATGAATTTTGGCCGGTATCAGCCCAAGGACAGTGTGGCGGTGAAGGCTAATTGGGGCACCGATTTCACTAAGCCTAAGACCAAGATCTCTCAAGCCTATTTGAAAGTGCATGAGATGCGTCATCATCTCCCCAGTAGTGGTTTCTTCGAACCTGATTTTTCGAGCACAGAACTGATCTATGATCCACAATCGAAGGATTTCATTATCACCATGGTCAATAGCGATGGAGCTGGTTATTACTTTTGTGTATGGCAAGTGCGGGAGGATGGAGAGGTGATTCGTTATGCATTTCGGCCCTTCTAAGGCACTTCCGGTTCTACCTTTGTGATTTCAGAAAGTCGCTCTTTCGAATATTTGGCCTGGCTAAACTGTACGTAGTCTCCTTTTGCCAGGCTTTGATAGAGTGCTTCAGAGATCTCCTCGCGTTGATGATCATCAATGAAGATGTAAAATGTTTTTTCTGCAAATAGGCGCTCTTTCTTGAGGACCTCAAATTTGTAGACCTCCTTTAGTCGCTCCTTGAAATCTCGCCGAAGCGCCCATTTAGATCGGTAGTAGTAGTACAAAAAGATACTTCCCAGTATCAGCAAGGCCCAAAGGGATTGATTCAAATATTCTTCAGGTGTCTCCGGTCGCTCTCGGTGTTTATGAGGAAACATTGGATAAGTAGCTGCAAAAATCAAAATACCAAAGACACCCACTAGAAAATTCCCCAGGTGCTTTTGATACACCTTATTCACTTTCTCAAATTCAGCTGGGGTAATTGGTTCTTCAGCGATTTTCATATTCTTAAGGTGCTATACCTTTTCAGAGATGACGTACTTTTAGTTCATTGCTAAAGATACAGAATAGAGGCCTGTTAATCCTCAATCCAACTGCTAGCTTAGACCATGAACAAGTTAATCCTTCGCAAGGCAAAATTGGTTTCCATTTTAGACGAACATCGCCTATTACTCGAAGATCTCAAATCCGCAGAGCTTCTTCAAGCGACTTACTCTCCCAATATCACTCAATATCCTAAACTAGAAGTAGGTGCCAGCTACCTGGTAATAGTATCACCACATGCCCCACTCCACGGGAGGTTGATCTATTCAGAAAAGGGCTATGACCTAGATTACTCCTACCTCTAAGTGCATCGAGGTACCACTCCACTACTTACTGCGATTAAGCAATTGGTAGTGGTAGCGTTTAACTTGAAACCTCAAGGTGAATTAAGCCAAAAAGAAATGCGTTTCAATGAACTGAATCATTGGAACGCATTCTAAACTAAAACCAAAGTTGTAATTCTTTTACGCTACTGCTCCATCTCCAACTGGACCTCTCCCTCTGCTCTGATGTCTCGCGAGGAAGCTCCTAGCTTGACCTTATAGCTTCCTTCTTCGAGTGCCCACGCAGCCTTTGCCTCATCCCAGTATTGCAGATCCTCTACCATAATATCGAAGCGAAGCGTTGTTGACGCACCTGGCTCCAGGATACTGGTTTTACCAAATCCTTTGAGCTCTTGAATAGGCCGATCAATAGCAGACTCTATTTTTTCGGTGTATACCTGAACAACCTCCTGCCCGGCTACCGCTCCTGAGTTAGTGACTACGACCTCTACCTGAATAGTATCACCAGTGAGGGTCACTTGAGGTTCTGAATAGTCAAAAGAGGTGTATGAAAGACCGTACCCAAACGGATAGGAAACAGACATTCCTGCTTTATCAAAGTGCCGGTAACCTACGTATACGCCTTCTTCGTAGTCCGTGTAGTCTACGTTCTTTGTTTGTTCGTTCTCTGGTCGATCCTCAAGACCGAAGAACAGGCCGGTGATGGCTTGTACGATGCTAAGATGCCCTCCTGCTAGAGGAAAATTAGCGTTGGAGGCATGATCATTGAGGTTTACCGGGAAGGTCATAGGCAACTTGCCACTAGGGTTTACTTGGCCGCTCAGAATATCAGCCACTGAATTTCCGCCTTCTTGGCCACCTTGCCAGGCCAATAGTATCGCATCTGGTAAGTCTTTCCAGGATGCGGTTTCAATTACTCCACCGATATTCAGTACGACTATTAGCTTTTTGCCCAGATCATGGAAAACCTCCGTCGCCATCGCAATCATTTCTTGCTCCTGGTCGGAAAGCAAAAAATCGTCCGTTTCTACGCGATCTCCTCCCTCTCCTGCATTTCTACCAACCGTTAGTATTCCTATATCTGTACTATTGGCAATGGCCTGAAGTTGCTCTCTGGTGAAGTTGATCTCCGGTGGATCGTAAGGTGTAAACATAGCCGCAAAACCCTCTGGTTTGACAAAAGCTTCTGGATTCCCTTGCTTATGCGCTTCGTACACTTCTTTTGCTACTTCATTGATCACGAAGCCTGCATTCTCAAGTCCCTCTTCCAGCGATATGGTGTACGCTTCATTGACATCACCTGAGCCTGTTCCTCCCGCGATGAACTCGTAAGAAGTAACGCCAAGCAGCGCTACATCCTTCGCTTCCGTAATCGGTAGTGCATTTTCGTTTTTGAGCAACACCATACCCTCTGCCGCAGATTGACGAGTGATTGCTGCATGAGCCTCTAAGTCCGGATTATTTCCGTAAGTGGCATTTTGCATCTTCTTGGTCTGGAATATCAATTTCAGAATCCGACCTGCTGCTCGATCAATAGCTTCAGTGGTCAACTCTCCTTCATCATAAGCTTTGGTCAAAGCCGTCCACTGCTTCTTAGTACCTGGTTCAATCAAGTCATTTCCTGCTGAAACCTGTGCAGCGGCGTTTCGTCCTCCAAACCAGTCCGTCATGACCAATCCTTCAAAACCCCAATCATCGCGAAGTACGTCAGTTAGTAAGTATTCACTCTCTGAAGTATAGGTGCCATTTACCTTGTTGTAAGAAGACATGATCGTCCATGGCTGCGATCGTTTCACCACAATCTCAAAGGCCTTCAAGTAGATCTCGCGCATGGCTCGCTCGGATACTCTTGCATCATTCAGGTTTCGTTCCGTCTCTTGATTGTTTGCCACATAATGCTTGAGTGAAGTGCCAACTCCATTGGATTCGATGCCGTTGACAATTGCTGCCCCCATGTAGCCCGTCAGTAGTGGATCTTCGGAGTAGTACTCAAAGTTCCGGCCACACAAAGGGTGTCGGTGGATGTTTGCACCAGGGCCTAATATTACATCTATTCCATACTCTAGTGCTTCTGTGCCCATGGCATTACCTACCTCCTGCACCAATTCCTCGTTCCAAGTGGAGGCTAGCAAAGTTGCTATCGGAAAGGCAGTGCAGTAATACGTTCGCTCCTCCCCTTCTCGCTTGGGTTCTATGCGTAAGCCCGCAGGGCCATCTGATAGATAAACTGTAGGCAGACCCAATCGAGGTGTTGGAACAATGGTCCCCACAGCACCTGGAATCCCTTCACCTGGTTCGACGGCTCCCATGGCTGAAGCCAAGCCGGAACCCTTGAGCAGATGAATTTTCTCCTCCCAGGTCATTAGTTCAAGCAGATTGGCCACTCGCTGATCTACCGTCTTACGATCATCCTCATAAGCATCTAGCTCGCCATTCCCGTTTCGGTCCCAAAAAGTGTATCCATCGATAGTCAGTTCATCAATCGCTCGATTTTCGGTGTACTCCTCTTCAAAGGTGATGAAGTTTGAATTGAAGTAGCTGTACG
>CAJXOS010000063.1 GCA_913057725.1 uncultured Lewinella sp. | reverse complement strand
ATAACGGAAAAGGCCCCGTGAAAGTGCCTTTAATACATATATAAACGAGGTGTTATTTTTTTTGAATTGAAAATAAAGGTGTTAATCGAGAATTGGAAAAGGATAGCTAAATAGATGAGGGAAAGAATGACGGGAGAAGAATTGATTTCATGGCGTCCCTAAAAAAAGCAAGCAGCCCCTTCCTTATCAATGTTGGTTAAACTAGTGAGCGTAAAGTAGGGGCTGCGTATGCGTTAACGCCTATATCATCAAACTGACACTAAAACGGCATAGCCCCTGGAAACGCTGCCAGGCAGCAATATTTTTTTACCCACAATGAAATAAAGGAAATTAGTGACCTGCAGGAAGACGGTTGTCACCATCATAAGTTGCCACGAGGTCTTTTAGGCTGGAGAGATAGACGAGTTTCTGTGGCCGACGGCGGTCTATATTAACCCTGGTAAAGAAGGAATGGCTTTCGAGGAACCGGACTTGAATACGATTCCACTCCTCTTCCGTTTTGATGCGATCAAAGGCGCGTAGCTCTTCAAACAGAGATGCAGCTATTTCATAAAAATCTGTACGCCCCAAGTAGTCGAGATCTGCATCACAGATTATCTCTTCGAGTTTGGTCTTGGGGGACTGTGGAATCTTAGTGGCCATAATCATACCACAAATTTTCTCGATCTCGAAGTCAGAATACCCAAAGTCAGGCAAGTGTATCTGGGCAATTTCGCAGCCTAGTTGTTCATGCTCTTCACTACTTACGGTAAAACCAGCGTCATGGAATAACGCAGCCGTTTTGAGGAGGATGGTCTCGTAGGCACTTACGCCTAGAACCCTACACAACTCGGAAGCAACCTCCAGTACATCTAAGGTATGATGAACCCCATGGTAGAACAGCTGATCTGATAGCTCCGAATGAAGCTTGTCCAGAATGAAAGATTTAGCTGCCTGATAATCCATACTGTGTAGTGAGCCGAGTATTCGTTAAAGATGACTTGCGTTGTGCTTGGAACAGTACCCCGGATACTGCAAGGAGCCGTTACCAAGATTGAGACAGAATGTAAAATACGATTCTCTCTCAATGTCGGTATAACGGCTCCCGGCACCGCCTTGTTGCGTAAATGTAACGAATTTCCCGTGGCTATTAGTTCCACGGACACTACGGATATTACTCCTCTAGTAGGATTACGCCATCAGCCAAAAACGCCAATTCGCGCTTCGGCTCTGTGATTGCATCAATCTCTTCCTGCGACTTACCTGCGTCCTCAGCATAGTGACGAAGTTCATCTACAGTGGTAGTTTGGTAGAACGCCTTACCGTTCATGATCACTTCACGACCGGCAATATCTAGCGGCATGAAGAAGCCATAATCTTTGAAGCGAACCATCATTTCCTCGCCATTGGCCTGAGTGATGTTCATCCAACAACCTTTCTTCTGGCATACTGCCGATACTTCACCTTGTACAGTAATCGCCAAGCTATCAGCGGATTCTGCCATTTGCCCAGCCAATTCTTCGTAAGCAACAATATCAGCTGCTTCAAAGGCAGCACCGAAGGTTTCAGGGCCTTGCTCTTCCATTGTTTCCTCAGTAGTAGCAGTTGTGTCCTCCGCAGTAGTCTCTTCTGTAGATCCACAAGCAGCGGTGAAAAATAAAATTGCTACCAAACCGAGCCAATTCAATTTTGTTTTCATCTCTTTTTTTGCGAGCAAAAATAATAGCTTCTTGGGGATTTTTCGGTGAGTTATATCACACCGTTTCTCAACAGATTCCTACCGTTTCCTGTAAGTCGCCGACAAGGAGTCTTAAAATTTCTTAAAATGGGTCTGAAATAAGCAATAAGTCCGTTTCCTATCCGGTTTTAGAAACCAGCGCCGCCCACCCCCTAAAAACTGTAATATCATGAACAATCCTCGCATCCTGCTTTCCCTTTCTTTTCTGTGTTTTTTCACTATAGCATATGGTCAAGTTGGCTGTGTTAAGGGCAACTGCCTAAATGGCTACGGCACCTATAATTTCCCAGGTGGCACCCGCTATATCGGTGACTTTGCCGATGGAAAAATGCACGGCAAAGGCATCATTTACTTCACTGATGGCTCTAAATACGTGGGCAACTGGGTAGAGCAAGAACGCGAAGGTAAAGGCCGTATGACACTCGCTAATGGTGATGTGTACTTCGGTATGTTCAAAGCAAGCAAATACCATGGCCAGGGCTTAATGACCTACGCCAACGGAAATTCCTACGAAGGGCAATGGCGTAATGGGCAACCTAGCGGGGATGGCATATTCTCCTTTCAAAGCAGCGATCGCTACGAAGGCCAGCTAACAGAAGGTCTCTTCAATGGCAAGGGCACCATGTTCTATGCGGACGGCAGTCGTTATGAAGGGGAATGGCAAGACAACAAGCGACAAGGCCTCGGCACCTTATATTATAGTAATGGCGAACAGATCAGTGGTCAGTGGGAAAACAACCAGTACCTAGCGGACTGGGGACGCCTGGCTTATTCTGGAGATACCACTAGTCTGAGAAATTGCAATACACAATTGTGTGATACAGGCAAGGGTAAATTTCGCTATCAAGATGGCTCGCAATACTACGGCGACTTCAATCATGGCGTACCAGAAGGCGTAGGCTCTGTCTACTATTTCTCTGGCGACCGCTATGAGGGTGGTTGGAAGCGACATGCCCCACATGGAAAAGGTGTAATGTACTACGCCAATGGAAAGGTTGTTGGAGCGATCTGGGAATATGGCACGCCTACGCGTGAACTCTTCACCTCTCAGCAAGAGGCAGCCAGTGTAGTACGGGTTGAGCGCAGTCCGGAGGTCAAGATTTGGGCCGTGGTAGTAGGTGCAGCCCGCTATACGCACATGCCTGTTCTACGCTATACCGATGATGATGCCTACCAACTGTATGCTTTTCTGAAAAGCCCCGAAGGAGGTGCACTACCTGATCATCAGGTACAATTACTTATTGATGAAGATGCTACGCACCAGGGAGTTCTCAACGCCATGAGATCTGTATTCCTGCGTGCTGACGATAATGACATGATCTTGTTCTATTTTTCTGGTCACGGCTTACAGGGAGCATTCCTACCGGTTGACTATGATGGTTTTTCCAACCGACTAGAGCACGAAGAAATTCGCGATCTACTTCGCCAAAGTCGTGCCAAGCATAAGTTGGTGTTGGCGGATGCCTGCCACGCTGGTAGCCTCTTGGCAACCCGCGCACCGGTACACGTAGCCTTGCAAGAATACTACCAAGCCCTAAACGAATCTACTGGTGGGACAGCACTACTCCTATCTTCCAAAGGAGAAGAATATTCACTGGAGGATCGTGGACTTCGTTCTGGTATTTTTAGCCACTTCTTGATCCGAGGTCTGAAGGGTGAGGCCAACACCAATTCTGACAAGATCGTTACCATCCGTGAGTTGTTTAACTTTGTACACAAGCGTGTTCGCCAATATACCGGCAACGTGCAGACACCGACCCTTACTGGCACCTTTGATGACAACATGCCCGTATCGGTAATCCGATAGCGCATACCTTCTTTATATTACCGACTTCAAAAGGAAGGGGCGTAACTGCGGTTCGAACGGCAGCAACTACTGCGACCCATGCGATTATCCCAAAAATGTGCAGTGCGATTATTCATCGCGGCTGCGAAAAAAACACTATTCTACTGTGGACTGATGTTTCTATCAGTTCCACTTTCCGCCCAATGCGTAGAAGGCGATTGTTACGACGGAGATGGTATCTATCGATATCCTGACGGTCGGCGTTATACTGGTGCTTTTCAAGCGGGAGCACCGGAAGGTGAAGGCGCACTTTATCATCCGAACGGCGAGCGCTACCTCGGACAGTTTGCTGCTGGCAAGCCACACGGCCAGGGTATTTACTGGTACCCAGATGGTAGTTTTCGCAAGGGCCGTTGGCAAAATGGGTCATTACTTGAGAGTGAATCCAATAAAGCACAGCTGCAAGAAAGGGGTCCTACCCGTTATGGTTGTGTTGAAGGTGACTGTGAAAACGGTAACGGAACCTACCTAAGCCCCGGCGGAGCTATCTACGTGGGGCAATTCAAAAACGGAGAAATACACGGACAGGGCGTATGTACCTACGCTGATGGCAGTAGCTATCAGGGCCAGTGGGCGCATCGCTACCCGGATGGTTTTGGTACCAAGCGCTGGACCGACGGCCGCGAGTATAGTGGCCAGTGGCGACGTGGACAACCTATCACACAAGAGGGCATCTTCCTATACCCCAATCAGCCTGTTACTGCCGCGGACGGTGGTTTTGTGCCGCAATCTGGGTGCATTAATGGCGACTGTGAGAATGGTCGCGGGGTATATGCCTACGCTGATGGCAGCAGGTATGAAGGCAGCTTCCTTTTGGGCCGCCCTCACGGAAAAGGAATTTTCTTCTATCCAAATGGTGATCGGTACGATGGACAATTTGCCTATGGCCTCCCACATGGCCAGGGTACCCGATCCTATGCTAACGGCAGCGTGCAACAAGGCGAATGGGTAGAGGGAGGATTTCTGGCTCCCGCTAGAAATGAGAATCGTAAAGGTTGTTTACAGGGAGACTGCCAGAATGGTTTTGGCATCTATAGATTCAAGGAAGGAGATCGCTACGAAGGCACCTTCGTCAATGGTCAGCCCGAAGGGCACGGAATTGTAACGTATAAAAATGGCGACCGTTACGAAGGTGAAATGCAAGAAGGCGCCTTTGCCGGTTTTGGTATTTACTACGAAAAAAGTGGAGCCATTTTCGAGGGTAGTTGGTCAGCAGGAGAATACCTAGGCAATACTAGAAAGCACACAACGGAACAATCAACCGCAGCAGCGCCGAGAGAAAACGGACCCAAAACATGGGCGCTTATTATTGGTGTATCTTCTTACCGACATATGCCTGCCTTGCGCTTCCCGGATGATGATGCCTACCGTCTTTTTGCTTTTTTGAAAAGTCCACAGGGCGGTGCTATCCCGGATGAACGCATGCAGATTCTCATTGACGAAGATGCTACTCGTCAGAATATTCTTCACGCCATGGAGGGTCTATTTCTGCGGGCTGGCCCGGAAGATTTGGTTATCCTATATTTCTCTGGTCATGGTTTACCCGGAGCTTTCTTGCCCATCGATTACGATGGCATCAGCAACACCTTGACGCACCAGGAGATTAAGCACATGCTGGATATGAGTCCTGCTGGCTACAAACTTTGTCTGGCTGACGCTTGCCATTCCGGAGGTCTACTGGCAGCTCGTGGTGGGCAGCTTCCCGATGTACTAAGTCGATACTACGAAAACTTATCGCAAACACGTCCAGGCACCGCCTTGATCATGTCTTCAAAAGCGGAGGAAACTTCGCTGGAATCAAGCGGATTACGACAAGGTGTGTTCAGTCACTTTCTACTGCGTGGCCTGAAGGGCGAAGCAGATGCAGATCGAGATGGTGTTGTTCGTATACAGGAGTTGTTCACCTATATTGATCAGCAAGTCAATGCCTATACTCGGCACCAACAAAGCCCGGTCATTCAAGGTGATTATGATCAGCGGATGCCAATTTCAGTGCTGAAGTAACGTACTAAAAAAAGGTTACTGAGCAAGGATATTCCTTACCCAGTAACTTCTAAAACGTTTTGCATCTTAATACCACTATAGCCGCATTTTTAGAATGCGGACAGTGTAGCTGTTTTGCCACTCATCAACTAGTCGTAGCAGATAAGTGCCTTCTGGGTAGGTGCTCATGTCCAAACTACTACCAGACTGTAAGTGGGTCGTCTGGTATAATAGCTGCCCTTCTGCGGTATAAAGCAGCGCATCGACGACTTGATCCGGGGGGAAGTCTAGCTTAACCCAGTTTACCGTTGGATTAGGGTATACGTTCACGTCCCAGGCAACGGGTAATTCTTCTACTTCGACTAACAGGTCATAATAAAGCTGATGAAAGCCTTCGTCCAGTTGTAGAGATGATTGAAACCGACTTACAGCGACCTCACCGACTGTCCAATGCATGTTTCCGAAGAGTACGTTATCATAATACCCTCCTGCATTGCCAACAACATTGCGTTCGATATCCTGTGCATGAACGGCACCTGTTCCTGCAAAGCACAACAGCACAAGCACCTTCAAGCCATTTATCCAGTTATTCATATGTCTAAAATTTTGGGTCGGCAGCCTTAGGGATTGCCCATGTGGCAACCCTAGACTGCGTCAGGATGATAGGTGCATTCGCTACTGTTCGAGATAGGCTTCGATACGTTGTAATCTAGCCTCCAGGGCCTTGATCTGTTCTGCTTGCTCAGCCTGGACATCTTGAGCCGTTGACAATTCTTCCTCCAAGTGTTCAATGGTCTCTTGCTGCGCCTTAATAGCTTGAATAGCTAATACGCCGAATCCACTGTAATTGACTGAGAGTAACCCTTGATCACGCTCCCCTCCCATCACGTGAACCAGCTCTGGGAAAAGAGTCTGTACATCCTGCGCTACAAAACCAATGGTGGTCTCATTTTTGGGATTATTATCTCGATACTCGTAACGTTTTGGTTCGAGTTGTAGAATTAAACCTAGTGTCGTCTCTAGCGGACGGATATTTTGCTTCAAGCGACGATCAGAAGCTGAGGTATAGACACCTGAAACACCATCGAAAGAACCTCGGAAACTGTTATCTGCATAGAGCGTCAGATTGCCTGGGTTGTTGACGTATAGCTCCCAATCTGCTTCAGAGCTGGAGTTATAGAGATTCAAACCATAACTAGGCTTCTGCACTATCCGCATCATGTATGGCGACGCAGTAACACCTGCTGACTCACTAATAGCCACCCCATCAGATACAATACCCAATAACTCTGGACTACCGTTGTTCGTAGCTTCAATAATTGGGTTGTTTCCAGAAGGACCGAAGTGACCGATGGATAGTAGGCCATTGCCCCGGCGCAAGTCAAGACCAGCGTTGCTCAGTTCTGCGATGTTGACTGAATTGGTCTGGAAGTTGATCTGCTGATTATAGATATTGCCTAGCGTAAGATCCGTTCCATCGTGGAACATATACCCCATCCAGTTGACGCCATTATATAGTTGAACGGAAGGTGTACCATCATCAATTCGCAAGTCTCCTCCTACGTGGAGTTTATTTCCTGGACTGCTTACGCCAATTCCTACATCACCAGAGTTGTAGTAAACATCCGAACCACTCTCTGACCACAATGAACTACCGCCACCAAGGCCGGATAGATTAACGCTATTTCCGTTGCTAATTTGTAGTGTGCTACCACTCAGGCTTAGGTTTTGCAGCTCATTGCTAGAGCTAGGATCAGCTGCCGAGATGGTACCAGCAAAGATATTGATACCTGTACCTGCAGAGTATACTCCTGGAGGACCCGCTGGGCCTTGATCACCTTGTGGGCCTTGAGGACCGGCTGGACCAGTTTCACCCTGTGGACCTTGAAATCCTTGTGGACCAGGAAGCCCCTGTAGACCTTGTGGGCCCGTAAAACCAGCTGGACCCTGTTCACCCTGCGGGCCTTGTGGACCTGCTGGACCAGTCATACCCTGTGGTCCTTGTGCACCAGTGGCTCCTGTGAGCCCTTGCTCCCCCTGTGAACCTTGTGGACCCTGTGGGCCAGTAGCCCCCGTCAAACCCTGTTCTCCTTGTGGTCCCTGCGCACCGGCTGGACCTTGGGCACCAGGATCACCTTGGGGACCTTGTGGACCGGCTGGCCCAGTCAAACCTTGCTCGCCTTGTGCTCCTTGTGGGCCTTGAGGACCCGCTGGGCCAATTGGCCCCTGCGGACCTGTTGCTCCTACTGGACCTTGTGGACCAGGCGCGCCTTGTGGACCTTGTGGGCCCTGGATCTGACCTACATTGGTCCATGCCATGCCATCCCATACATAACCATTACCATCAGCCTGCACGATGTACAAGTCACCAGGGCTCCCAGAGGCTGGTAGGTTATTAACTGTAGCTACTGTACCTACAATCTGTACACCAGTACCATCTTGGCCCGCAGGCCCCTGTGGACCTTGCGGACCCTGTGGACCAGCTGGGCCTACCGGACCGGCAGGACCTTGCTCACCTTGTGGACCCGCTGGAATGTTAATCGTATTTCCGTTGGTGATACTCAACATACCCGTCATCGGATCATACGTTAGGGTCTGATTATCGGTGCCTCCCGATCCTACATTTAAGGTGACGGAGTTACCGTTGGTCAACGAAAGGGTTTGCGTTTCGGGATCATATTGAAGGTCTTGTAGTTCGTCGGTGGGATCGCCTGCACTGCCAGATTCTTTAGAGTAAATGGCGTAAGGAACAGACAAGAGTTGACTGGTACCAAGATTCGTATAGCTAGAACCACCATTGGGATCAATATCAATCTTAAGGTAATAGGAATGGAGCCCCCAGTCCAGCGTATTCATATCGCCAGAAAGGACAGAACCACCACCAATTTCTAAATCGAAAACACCCAATGGTGATGTGGTGATAGAATGACGCTCGGCATAATCGATCATGCCAGCTGCGCTTCCTCGAACGAGGCTTATGCGTACCGCTAAGTTAGCACTGATATAAGGTAGACCACTTGCATCTCGAGCTACCGCTTGGAACTTGAATTTCTGTGGAGATTGCGCAAAAGCCGTTGCTGCCAGCACTATACACAGGAATGAAAAAAGCAATAAACGTTTCATAAGTAACGGGAATTAGAATGATTAAAACTCGCGGTAAGCACGGGCTTATCCGGGGTTGGTCACAAACCTCTTCCCTTTCTCAAAAAACGGGTTGCTCTAATCGGACATATCTTATCTCATTTTTGCAAAAACCTATTTATCAGTGATTTACCCCCACTAATTTGATCGACTTTTATTGAAATAGTAACCAGCAAAGCCGCCAACAATCGCTCCGATAACGCCTCCAATAAGGGTAGAACGATTGAAGAGTCCTTCGCTATTGGCAGCTGTTTGGGCGAAAAGGCCAGAAGCGGAATAGCAGAATACAGCAAAAGTGAAGATGAACTTTTTCATTTGTTGATAGGCTTTTATGATGATAGGTAATTAAGTAGTAGCCACGGGCGACGTGGTATTCACCGCACGCCTGATTTGCTTTCGGTGATGCGCAAAATGGGCCGTAAAGAAATGGAGCATTCCAGATATGGATAAGCGCCCGGCAAATGGATGCTTATAAACCGCTTTGCCAAGGTATTGATCATCTACGGTACTCAGGAATTCCCGTAACTGCTCACGCTGTTCGCCGTAGGTTTTTCGGATTTCCGCAAGCGTACTTTCACGTGGCAAAGCATCCGTGTTGATGGCTTTGGGAGCTTCCAACTTCAACGGCAAGGAGAAGTAACCACTCACCAATACAGTACGTATTTTGTCCATGAAGCCTGCATTATCCAGCTCGGGTGAAAAGCTTAGTTTCTTTTCACAATACTGTCTGGAATACATTTCGGAATGCAGTAAATGCTGTAGGACCTGTGTAGCACACCAGCTGTCAGGAGCTGGTTGTTGATTAAGTTGTTCGTGACTGTACTGCTCTAGCCCACTGAATAATGACTCTAAGTCGGTATTCAGCGCATCCAATTGTTTCAATAATGCTGCCCGCATGCTTGTATTAAAGGTTAGTCCAGCCTTAAGGTAGCGAAATTTCGCCAGCCTAAGCCTAATTAACTTTCACCATCCGCAGCTGTCGGGTATCTCCTCCGCTTTCAAGTTGCAGCCAGTATACACCACTAGCCAGACTAGATAAATCATTTACCTGAATGCGGTGCTGGCCGGCTCCATAGAATTGTCCAAAGGACTGCTGGACCAGTCTGCCTTGCGCATCAAACAACCTCCAGTTCAATGGGCCGCCATCCTGCAAGACCAGATTGATGGTAAAGCTCTCCTGGAATGGATTCGGGAAAGCCGTCACCTCAGCAATTGGCTCGAGGTCGTCGGTATCATTTGTACAAGCAGTATCGAAGTAGTAGATCGTAGTACTACTGGTGGTATTATCACAAACAGATTGAATTTCTAATTCGTAAGAGGTACAGAAGTCCAGGTCTTGCAACACAAAGCTGGTGTCCTGAGTAGCTTCAGACTCCCACTCTTCACTACCTACTGGTCGATAGCGGATGATATACGCCAAAGGCTCACCTTCCATTTCCCAGATTAAATCAGCAGTAACAAAGTTGCCTACAACTTCTACCGCAGTAGCCTCTGGACAAGGAATAAACCCAGTAAAGAAAGCCGTGATTTCATCATTGCTTTCCAGACTCATCTGGATGGCTTCTGCAAACTGATCGGGAGCGAAGATATTGTTGGCTACCTCCCAGTATTCGAAGGAGTGTCCTTCATTGGCAATTGCTTCCAACTCGATGTCAATACCACCGTAGTAAGTCGCCATCCACGGGTAGGTCAAGCCTTCAACCGTATTGGCACGTACGCGGCCTGCACCTGCTGGTTCTACATTGATTTGCAGTTCAAATGGTCCGGTAATGCCATCTTCTTCATAGCAATCAATCATACCTTCTGCAAGAACTGTACAACGCGTCAGCATGAAATTGCGAAGGTTGTCTACATTTTCTTCCCATTCATCCATGCTGCCTCCCCAGCGTTCAATCTGTCGTGGCATTTCTGGACGAATTCTATCCGTTAGACGGTCAAGCAGCTCAATCATGTAATCGCAGCCCAAATAGGTATTGGTCAAATCCGCATAGCGGTTGATGTATAACGCAAAGAAATCTGGATTAGCAAAGAGTCGCTCAAAGATGGAAAGGTGTCCTTCGAAATCAATATCAGGCGTAATTTGCTCAATATTACAAGGATCTGCTAATGGCCCTTGGTCTGGAATGAACGTATAGTTGATGTAGTGACCATAGGTCGCATCTTCATCCCAAAGAATGTAACGCCAACGTTGGGCACCACCATCAGGATCGCGTCCGCGCCACCAGGCGGTGTTCCAGTTCAACCAATCCGCTGATACATTGTGCGAGTGAAGGATCATATAATCCAAGAAACTCATGATATTCAAACGCTCACTCACGTAAGCATAATTAGCCGGGTCGGCCATATCATTTGTAGCAATGAAGTTGGTCAAGTCATACCACTCTGTCCAATCACCGTACTCAATCCAGGTAAAGCCCCAGGTCTTGATAAAATCAATCTCGAAACGATTTTGATCATAGTAGTAGCTGGTAAAATCGTGGTCATCTACTTTTTCGCGAATTTCATACACACCCCAGTATTGCCCATTCACAAATAGGATGCATGGCTCGTAGGTGCGCTCATCCAGATTTAGATTAGCTTCTTGTGAAAGCGTGTGCACAAAGGCATCCCGGATATGAGCACCACCTTGCTCAAAGGAGTAATTATCATTAGCCGCAGCTTTAAGGATCAAGCGCTGAAACTGATCGCGATCCGTGTGGTGCGGGAAAATCGCATGCTTCACTGAATGGTCGTCACCCAGCTGGTCACGCGTAATAAAGTCGATACCACGTTGCTGGTAGAAGTTCCAGCTATCATTACCGTGCTTATTATAGTCACCAGTAGCATCCGCCACTCGGTCTCCATTTTCATCAAAAAGCTCCAAGCTACCAATCGGTTCCAGGAAGGTAGAGCCCTGGATGAGGATCTCTACCTCATCACCAGCAATGGATATCGTAGGTACCGTAAAGGTTTCATCTAAAAAGAAAGTGTGATAGTCAACGAAGCTTGGAGGCGTCGAAGGGTCATCTGAATAGACGATTGCCTTTACCACCGTGGTTTCATCAATATCAAATGGCCCTGTATATGGCGTACTCAGATTAGTTGGCGTTGAGCCATCAAGGGTATAGTAGGCCTGATTATTAGGGTTACCAACCAAAATACTCACCTCTACCGCACCAGTGTAAAATCCAGCCGCAGGTTGAATCGCAGGTTTGCCAGCATACTCAGACTGAGGATTTGCGTTATTGGCTTCCGGGGTAGGATCCAGGAAGATGAACCAATCGCCAGTTCCGTCCGGGAATCTACCCCGGGAGTGACCGCCTTGGTTGGGAATATCAATGGGGTGGCTATCAATCACCTGCCCACCAGGATCGGCGAGGGAGATCGACTCATTGTTACGAGTTTGGGTGATCTTAAAGTTTGTATGCCAGTTCACCCCATCAAAATCATCGCGGTTTGAGCACCAAAACAAGATCGTACCATTGGCAGGGATAATCACACCAGCAGGAATAGTCCACTTGGTTGGGTTATCCTCCTTATCACTTAGGTAGTAACCTCCTATATCCAGGTCTTCTGCAGTATTGTTGTACAACTCTACCCAGTCTTCATCACCAAAGAATCCATCAAAAAACTGACGGTAGTTGGCTGCCGAGAATTCATTAATAACTACCTGCGCCGATAGCGAGGTAGAAAAAACAAAAAGTAGAACAAAGAGGTGGTAAAATTTCTGGCGCATATTGAGCGTAATTTGAGCATTCAAGGTAGCTCTTTCCGTGAACTTAAGGGCTTGGCATTTTGTAATCTGTATTACCTTTATCCGCGTAAATTCGGCCTTTTCAATTCCATATATCCTTCACATGTTATCAGTCAATAGTGATGAACACTTTATGCGTCAAGCACTGCGTCAGGCTCAACTAGCTGCTGATCTTGGCGAAATCCCCGTTGGAGCAGTCATTGTAGCTGATCAACAGATCATTGCTCGCGGCCACAATCAAACCGAGCAGTTGACTGACGTTACAGCTCACGCAGAAATCATTGCTCTCACAGCAGCAGCTAATTTTCTGGGGGGTAAGTACCTCAAAGGCTGCACCTTATATGTCACCCTGGAGCCTTGTGTAATGTGTGCCGGTGCTCTGGCCTGGGCGCAACTGGATCGCTTGGTGTATGGCGCAGGAGATGACAAGCGGGGTTTTATGCGCTTTGGCCGAGAACTGCTTCATCCGAAAACCAAGGTAGAGTTCGGCGTTCTACACGAGGAGTGTAGTGGACTTTTAACGGAGTTTTTCCAGACTAAGCGATAGAGTATTCGGATCCATCTTATTCAAGATTAGATTTACAAGAAGGCTTCGACCGCGTAGTGGAAGCTGCGATCGAAGCCTTACAGTAAAACTCAGTTAGAAAACACTGTGGTTTCTATTAATCCTGCCGCAAGAAGAACTGTACCCCAACATGGAAGCCTACCTGGAACGTACGGTCCTGTAGCTCTCCATCGAAATTGGGATAGATGTCTTCGGAGAAAAGGTCACGATTAGAATAACGAGCATCCAGTTGAGTACGGCCCTCTTGCTGCCCCGTTAGGGAAAGCTCTAGAGCCATTTCTGGTGTCAGGAATATGTTAGCACCAACTCTAGCTTCCGCCAGCCAATAGAAGCTGTCAGAATCATAGTTGTTTTCGGAGTTGACGCGGCCATCACGAAAGCCAATTCCAAGTTCTGTAAACGGAACTACCCGACCACCGCTTGTGCGTAGATAATATCGACCAAAGGCTGCAAGCTCGTGGTTCCAACTCCGAAAATCAAGAATCCCTTCGCTTTCACGGTGAATGAAACTGAAGCGATCACGGAGGCCTAATGCTAAGCGATCAGTGACGAAGAGTGCATTTTCAATACTTAACCCAAGTTGAATGATATTATCACGAAAGTAAAGTTGCACGTCACCGAACCCTAGGAGATAAGTTCCTTTTCCAAATCGACTTACGGTAGTCTTACGAGCACCATAAGCGTCGCTACTAATAAATGATCGAATGCCTAGCCCCAATCCTAACCGAGGAGTATCAACACCACTGAAAGAGGTGTAGTTAGCGGCAGCTTCAAGGCTTAGGTTTTCACCAATAAATCGGTTAAAGCCGAGTGATAAGGTAAGTTGACGGCTATCATTACCAAAGCCAGTGCCACCCAATATATCTGCGAAGTAGATATTCTTTGTAGATGTTGGATTGAAAAAGTAGCGGGCTTGTAGGCCAATGCCCTCAACCTCGAGGCGGTCCTCCAAATCAACACCAATCATCCAGTGGTCAGTAATAAGTCGTGCAACAGATATGCCAGCACCTAAACTCCAGCCTTCGTCAAAGTCGGATTCTGCAAAGGTATAACCACCGGCTGCCGATCCATTAATACTTAGATCACCCTTTTGAACTTGGGCCAAGAGAGCGCCCATAGCAAAGCCGGTGCAAACTATTAGAGAGCAAATTTTTTTCATCATCGAGAGGTTTAAATCAGACCACTACCACTGCGCAATTGGTTGTGATCGGGTTAAGTGTAAATTAAGCAGTGCTCTATCAATAGAGCGTCAAAACACAAAAATGGTTCGCCAAATCAACGTTTAAATGAAATAGAGTTTATGTACGCAGATTTCGTATGAGCCTACATAAACTCTAATGAAATCTTAAAATTCGAGTTAGCGAGCAGGTAAGCTTAAGCGCTGATGTTAAACTGTCTTAACAGGCGGGTTAAAGAATCTTAAGAGCATGGATTCTGGCGTTTTGACCCTTTATCTTGGCGCAAAAAGTGAGCCATGAAAAGCATTAAATATCTGTGTAGTCTTGCCGTGCTTGCAACACTACTTAGTTCCTGTGGGCCGACATTAAGCCCCTTCACTCAACAGTTATACGAGGAAAACAACTGGTCAAAGAGCGAACTACAACGCATACAGTTCTACCTCTCAAATGACATTGTTCTTTATCGAGAATTAACAGGAGGAAAATCCGAGATTGTACAAGGAGAGATCAAAATCGTTAATGGTCGCAAGCGCGAGCAAATTACCTTTCAACGCCGGACGCCGGGCGTATTTATATTCAGCCCCAAAAACAATCGTTTTGCGGTCAGTTTTGAAGATGGAGGCAACGATCGCTACCTCATTTTTGGCCCCAACCCAAAGGTTGGCAACCGCTACGTCCTATTAGCTAGTGATTGGAATCGAAGACAGGGAACCGTCAGCTACGCTGGTCAAAAATGGCTAGTCGACTCCGATGCTGCTTACTCTGCCTTATTGGTAGATTTAGAACGATTGCAACGAACGGATGTAAATACCCGTGTGGCCGGAGGCCGACGTGTCGGTACCGACTAAGATTATTCCTACTTCTTATGATTCTGGATGGGGCACCCTGTCCAGAATCATCCTGTATTCCTTTCCTTCATTCTTTGGCATCTCAAAGAAAGGCGATCTACCCTTTTTCACTATAGATTAGCACCACAAAAAAGGATAGTCCAAGGCCCGATTTCTCTGCTTTTTCTTTGTATCGGCTCCTACCATTATCTTCCCCTTACCGACCTTAAGCATCCCCCGCTGCGTCGGCTACTTTTCCTACCCCCCAATCATTACTCCACTTTCAGGGTAATTTTTCTAATTTTGCGTCGTTTTTCAGCCAGGGAAAGTGGCCCAAGCTGTTTTACCATCAAACTATTCTTTGATCAACCAAAACTGGCAACGCATGATAAAGCAATGGACGATGCTGCTGATGTTAATCAGCCTGACCATTGGAGGCATTTCTGCCCAAGATAAAGACGAACGCGTACTCTTTACGGTAGAAAATGACCCAGTCACCGTAGAAGAATTTAGCTATATCTACAGCAAAACCAACGGCGAGCAGGCTGATTTTTCTGAAGCCTCACTTCAGGAATACCTCGACCTTTATGTCAAATTCAAGCTTAAGGTGCAACGCGCAAAAGAGATGCGCCTTGATACCATCGCAGCGCTACAGGAAGAGCTAGCCGGTTATCGCCGGCAACTAGCTGATAGCTATCTTATTGATCGCGCTATTGGAGACCAGCTGATTCAGGAAGCTTACGAGCACATGCAGCAAGATGCTGATATCAGCCACATCCTATTTTCTGTTCGGAAAGGCGCTAGCCCAAGAGATACCTTGGCTATCTACCAACGAGCTATGGAGGCTTACAATCGGATTCAAAAAGGAGAAGATTTTGCTGATTTGGCGAAGGAGTTATCCGAAGATCGCTACAGCAAAGAAAAAGGTGGTCGCATCGGCTACACTACCGCGTTGTATCCAGCAGGGCTTCACCAGCTTGAATATGCTGCTTTTAGCCAACCGGTAGGAGAAGTAAGCAAACCAGTCCGCACTGGTGCCGGTTACCACCTACTAAAAGTACACGAGCGCCGAGCTGCCCGTGGTGAAATCGAAGTAGCCCATATCCTGGTGCGGGTACAGAATGACGCAGATGTGGCGGCGAAAGCCAAAATTGATAGCTTGTACCAAGTTCTTCAAGGTGGTGCTAATTTTGAGCAACTCGCCAGAACAGCAAGTGAGGACAAGCGCACTGCCAACAATAATGGCTACCTCGGCTTCTTTGGAATCAGCCGCTACGAGAAAGCATTCGAAGACGCTGCCTTTGCGCTATCTGATGACAATGACTATACCCGTCCAGTACGGACCAGTCTGGGTTGGCACATTATCAAGCGAATTAGTCGCAAGGAAATACAACCTTTCCAAACGGAAAAGGCTCGTTTAGAAGGAAAGGTCAGACAGGATGCACGTTTTGAGGAAGCAAAGAAAGCTTTGCTTGTTCGCATCCGGACGGAGAACAACCTGGAGGAGAACTCTATTCTCCTGGACCGGTACATTGCTAGCCTATCGGACACCTTCACCACTTTCCGTTGGAAAGCTCCAGCTCAACTATCTGAAGAGGTGCTATTTACCTTGGATGGTGGCTACGAAGTAACGCTTGGTGAACTGCAAACGTACTACGGCAAAGCAACTCGCGATCGTGTTACTTATGCTCGTGAGGGCGATAAGTTATCTGTAGCGCTTCGCTTGTACGGTTCTTTCATGGATGACCAACTATTGAAATACGAGGAGAGTCAGCTCGAAAAGCGCTATCCTGAGTTTCGCAACTTGATGCGCGAATATGAGGAAGGCATTCTCTTATTCGAAGCTACCAAGATGGAAGTATGGGATAAAGCTTCACAAGACAGTGTAGGCCTTGCCAAATTCTTCGAAGGAATTCCTGGCAAGTATCGCTGGGCACCACGAGCACGGACAACCGTTTATCGCATTAGCACCAACTATAAAGATCAAGCGGACGCAATCCGGGCTTACGCAGCAGATCATACTGCTCAAGAGGTGAAGACGAAGTTCAACGCTGCTGAACAAATAATGGTCGTTACCGAGGAGGAAACCTACGAGAAGTTCCGCAATACAGATCTGTCGGAAATCACTTGGGAGCCTGGTGCGATGACTGATGTTATTGAAAATCAGCGAAGCCGAAGCCTGAAGTTCTTCAAGATTGAAGAGGTAATTCCAGAAGGCAACAAGAGCCTGAGCGAAGCTCGCGGTTATGTCATTGCTGATTACCAGGATCAGTTGGAGAAGCAATGGGTTGAAGACCTCCGTAAGAGCTATGAGGTTAAGATCGACCAGAAAGTATTCCGAAGCCTAGTACGCTAAGAATGAGTATATGAAGGGCACTGTATTGAAGAGCGGAAGACTTGGACATTTTCTATTTGGTCTGATCACCATTAGCATACTTAGCTTCGGTTGTGAATCGGGCGACGATGGTAATGCCGGTGACCGTTTACTAGCGCGAGCAGGCAATAAGTCGCTTTATATCTCTGAAATGGAAGGAATGTTTCCAGGTCAGTTGAGTAGTAGCGACAGTTTAGCTATCATTGAGCTTTTTGTTGGACGTTGGGTACGAGAGGCGGCTATCTTAAACGAAGCCGAACGCAACATACCTCCCGACCTCAACATCAACAAACTGGTTCGCGACTACCGGGCTTCGTTGGTGAGAAACAACTACGAAAAGATCCTGGTAGAACAGCTATTGGATTCCGTGGTGCGCAAAGAAGAGCTGGAAGCTTTCTACGATGAAAACCAGCTGCTTTACGAACTAGAGAAGCCGATTGTCCGTTGCCAGTTTATAAAGGTGCCCATTCCAACACCAGAAGTTGATCGACTTCGAGAACTGTGGAATGCAGCCGAGGCCAGTGAGGAGATGCCGCCGCTATTGGAGTACTGCAACAAGTATGCAGAGACAGCTCTACTAGAAGACAGCCTCTGGTACGCGGTAGAAGAAGTAGCCAGCCAACTACCCGAAGGAACCCTCACAGTGGGGAATATTGGCTCAAAACGTGAGTTCACACAGCGAGATGAACACCATCAGTATTATTTTCGCTTGTTCGAACTAAGAAATCAAAAAGAGATCGCGCCGCTATCCTATGTTGAGGATCAAGCGCGCAAGGTCATCTTACATAAACGCAAACTGCAATTGATTGAGCAGGTCAAAGAAGATATTTACCAACGAGAGTTGAGTGATAAAAATATCGAGACCTTCTACTAGAAGTTATACACATGCAACAAAGTAGAATTTTGAATATGAACAAGTCAATCTTCTTTCTCCTGGCCCTATTCCTAG
The DNA here is from genome assembly GCA_913057725.1 of uncultured Lewinella sp. GTDB lineage: Bacteria > Bacteroidota > Bacteroidia > Chitinophagales > Saprospiraceae > Lewinella. The sequence continues at coordinate 16,500 of CAJXOS010000063.1, read as the reverse complement.
TGGCCCAAACCGCTTTGGCACAGCGCCAGGTAATTGATAAGGTTGTAGCCATGGTTGGTGGTGAGATTGTCTTGCTCTCAGAAGTGGAGGAGCAGTATTCCCTGATCAAGGCTCAGAATCCAAACGTGGAGGAGGGTCTGCGCTGCGAAATCATGAATCAGCTGCTCACAGCTAAACTACTTGTCAACCAGGCTAAACTAGATAGTATTCTAGTGGCTGAAGAAGAAGTAGAAGAACAGCTGAATGCTCGTATTGACCGGATTCTATCCTATATGAATGGTGATCTGGAACAATTTGAGGCTTACTACGGCCAGAGCGTAACGCAGGTAAAGGAACAATTCCGCGAAGACCTTCGTGCACAATTGCTTTCAGAGCGTATGCGCGATGATGTACTACGTGGTGTATCTGTGACTCCATCAGAAGTAAAACGCTTCTTCGACGAGATTCCAATAGACAGCTTACCGTACTTCAGTTCCGAAGTGGAAGTGGGTGAGGTAGTATACGTTCCACCGGTAAACGAAACAGAAAAGCAAAAGGCTATCACTCAACTCGAAGAGGTCAGGGAACAAATCGTGACGGGCACCTCCACTTTCGAGGAAATGGCTCAGAAGTTCAGTGATGATGGCTCCGCTCGAATCGGTGGTGATCTGGGTTGGGCTAAGCGCGGAAAGTTTGTTCCTGAATTCGAGGCAGCGGCTTATCAGCTTGAAACGGGTGAGATCAGCCCTGTGATTGAAACAGAGTTTGGCTTCCACATCATCCAGATGCTCGAACGACGCGGTAACACGATCCGTGTGCGTCACATCCTGGTCCGCCCAGATATCACGGATAACGATCTAGAATTGGCCCGTATCCATCTTGATTCTGTGCGTCAACTGATCGTTAATGATTCTATCTCTTTCTCCATTGCGGTGAAGCGTTTCGGTAACGAAGACGTGCAGAGTTACAATAATGATGGTCGGATGATGAATCCTATCACAGGTAATACTTTTTACGAAGTAGCTGACCTGGACCCTGACGTGTACTTTGCCATCGACACGCTAGGCATTGGTGAGACCACTAGCGCATTCGCTTTTGCATCGCCAACGGGTGAGACTTTCTACCGCATTGTACAGCTGCAATCTCGTACAGATCCACACCGTGCTAACCTGCAGCAGGACTACAACAAAATCATGACTGCTACTAAGGATTCGAAGCAAAACGAATTCCTCAGTGAATGGATTGAAAGCAAAGTAGCCTCTACCTACGTCTTAATCGACGATCGCTTTCAGGGCTGCCCTAACCTGACCAAATGGCGAGAAGATGCCTTAGTACGCCCCTAGGACCTTTTGAGTTCTAGCATGAAGCGGGATTCAGGAAGCCATCGGCTCTTGTATCCCGCTTCTTACTTTTAGCTACCTGGTACACTCACTAATGGCGTCGTCTAGAATAGCAATACCAAGATCGAGTTCTTCCTGAGTTACAGTCAGTGGTGGTGCTATTCGAAACACCCCGCCGTAACCTTTCACTCTCACGATATTCATACTGAGCCCGAGCCGGAGGCAAGCTTCAGAAATCTTATGTCCAAGCTCAGGATCCGCCTCTCTGCTTTCTCTATCCTTTACAATTTCGACACCGAGCAATAGTCCACGACCACGCACATCACCAATACATGCATGTTTTTCTTGTAGGGCAAGCAATTGAGTCTTTAGGTAGGCCCCTTTCTCTCGAGCTTGTTCGGCCATTTTATCACGTAGCAAAATTCGTAAGCCCGCCAGTCCTACTTCCGCGCAAAGCGGATCAGAAACATGAGAGGTTACATAGATGAAGCCTTTTTCATAGCAAGACTCCTCTACCTCTGCACTACAAATGGTGGCAGCCAATGGTAAACCGCCTCCCAGTGTTTTGGAAAGCGTGAGCATATCTGGCGTATGACCATAAGCCTCAAATGCGAAGTTTTCACCTAACCGACCTAAGCCCGTCTGAGCTTCATCCAGAACCAGAAGTAAACCTCTTTCTTGGCAGAGCTCATATAGGCGTTGGTAATAAGTAGGTGATATCTCAATGATCCCAGCCGCACTCAAAACCGGTTCTGCGATAAGGGCTGCTCCTGCACCCACCGACTGTTGGTCTACCCACTTCATTCCCACCTCGAGGCAGGTATTATCACAGGTGCCTTTACAATGTTCTATTGGGCACCGATAGGCGTAAGGAGCAGGTAACATTAGATTGCCAGGAATGGACGGACCATAGCCCCGTCGAGTAAGGGAATAGGTCGAAGCCTGGGCACCGGCCGTCATACCATGCCAGGAGCCAGCAAAACCGATCACCTCAAAGCCACCAGTATGCAGCTTAGCCATGCGAATAGCCAGTTCATTAGATTCAGATCCTGTATTCAGAAATACGCATTGATCTAGCCCTTCAGGCAACAGCTCGATCAATTGCCGCCCTAATTTCACCACAGCAGGAGACAACATACTACTCAGCAAGTGGATAGCCTGATCCGTTCCCGCTCGCAGGGCCGCAACCATATCTGGATGATTATGGCCGAAAACGGAACACATTTGCCCAGAGGTGAAATCGAGAATTGCCTTCCCCTCCTTGGTGTATATATAGGCTCCCTCCGCTCGCTCTACCAGTATAGGAGAAAAGCTACCGCAATATCGGATCAGTACCTCTTGGGCTATTTCCTTCCAGTTGTCCATATTTTTTTCGATAAAAATCTGGACATCACAACCTTAATTCTTGTACAATATGATCATTATCGAATCAAACTCTGATAAGCCCTTGGGCTTAAGCCTGCCAGCTTTTTGAAATGGCGCGTAAAGTGGCTCTGGTCATAAAAGCCCGTGCTCAGTGCCGTATCCACAAGCGTATGTCCGGTCTGAATTAGGGCTTTAGCGTTATCAATTTTCAGCCCCATGATGTAGCGAGCAGGAGAAATACCCACCTGCGTCCGGAAAGTCCTTAAAAGGTGGCTGCTGCTCCGAAGCGCGACCTTGCTTAAGTCATCCAAGCTCAGTCCCTCTGCGAAATGATGGTGCATGAACTCCAAACATCGCGCAATAGCGTCATCTTTCCTCAGCGTGTTTACTGGAGATTCACTGGACAAAAACTCAGTCAAAAACACGCCATTGGTTTGTTCAATACCATGCTGCTGACCAAACCAAGATTGAAAGCTGTTCACAACATCCGCATCCGCAGTTCTGCGAAATGAAAGCAGTCCTTCACCTTGTTCTCTTCGGAAACGAATGATCTTATAGGAAAAGGATCGCTCCACCACCGTCCGATGTGGCAGCCCCGCTGGAACGAAGAGGAGATCTCCCGGAAGTATGACCATTTGTTGGTTCGGTATTTCCAAGATGGCCTGCCCGGCTGTTACCAGAGATATACAATGATAATCTGGATGCACATGCCAGGGAAAGACATGACGCGGGTAGCTTAAAGCAGTCTTCTCTAAAATATCGAGCTTCATGGTAGATCTCGCTCTGTTAAGCGTTTACTCTAATTTAGCGTAAAACCTATAACTTTAAGCGCCTTCATAGGCTGCTAACCAATAATCGCTACCGTATATGCCTACATTCTTTCGTTATGGTCTTTTTTTGCTAATCGCACTAGGTGCATTTTATGGTTGTAAGGAAACACCATCGGACTCTGGCGAGCGTCCTGAGGTTGGCATTTCGCAAGACTCCGTTGTCCGCCGAGTAGCCATTCCTTCTGTTTTGATGGGCAAGGTTTTTAATGCCAATGTTATCCTGCCGGAAAGCTATTTCCTGGACAGCAACCTGACCTTCTATCCAGTGGTTTATCTACTCCATGGCCATTCCGGTAATTATGATAATTGGTATGCTCGCGTACCTCGCATTCGCGAGTGGGCGAATGAACTTGAGATGATCATTGTGACTCCAGATGCCAACTACAACAGCTGGTACCTGAATAGTTATCTGGATTCTACCAGTCTCTTCTATTCTTACATTAGCCAAGAGGTTCCATCTTATATTGATGCCCATTTTCGTACCTACCAGGATGCGCGTTATCGAGCCATTGCTGGTTTAAGCATGGGTGGACATGGTGCCCTGAATATTGGTCTCCAGCATCCCGATTGGTTTGGTATGAGTCTGCATCCGGAACAATGGGAGATTGACCAACAACTTGGCGCCTACGAAGCAGATACTTTGCGTTGGCAGTCCCATTCCATTGTGAATATTGCAGCCCAAGTAGGCAATACACCACAGCTAATCATCGACTGCGGTACAGAAGATGCGATGCTCGAGGAAAATAAAGCACTGCACACTATTCTACAGGAACGTAATATCCCGCATACTTATATTGAGCGGCCGGGCGGGCATGACTGGCTATACTGGGAAGAAGCGGTGGCCTTTCAACTTATGTTCTTTGCCCGTTTGTTTGCCGAAGGGTAATTTAATTTATGCCTCTTCTGTAACAAGGCTTGGCTCTTCGGTCTCTATATTAGATTTCGACATCTTCCTCATTTCTCGAACTAGGAAGAAGAAACAGAGACTTGCCGAGATTAAATCAGCTATTGGGAACGCGTAGAAAATTCCATCCAAGCCCATAAAAGGAGGTAATAAGAAGAGAAGGGGGATCAGACAAAAGCCTTGCTTGGTGAGCGTAAGCAATAAGGCTGGCACCGCTCGACCTATTGCTTGGAAATAAGCAGAGCCAATTAGTTGAAATAGGATGAGTGGCGTAGCTAAAAAGCTAGCTCGAATAGCAGGAACAGTGATTGCGATGAGCCCTTCATCATTAGTAAACAGACGGGCAATCTGGGGCGTAAATAGCATAATGGCCCCAAATGTTAGCGAGGCAATGATCGTACCACTAATCAGGCTCAAACGAATCGTCTGTCGCACCCTACCCCAAAGTTTCGCACCATAGTTATAGCCCGCAATCGGAAGGAAACCTTGTGTAATACCCAGCACGGGGAAGTTGGTAAACATCATCAAGCGCTGTATGATACCATAAGCAGACATAGCCAACGCACCGCCGTACGCAAATAAGGTGTTATTAAGTACTATGGAGAGGACTGCGATTACTCCCTGGCGAGCTAAGGTCACGGAACCTAAAGAGAAGATCTCTCTCACGATCTCCCAACGTAAGCGCAGCTGACTACGGGTAATTTTCATCTCCGAACGCCCACTCATAAAGAAGTACCAACTGGTCCAGCCAGCTGCTGAGCAATATGCAATTGCGGTAGCCCAACCAGCACCTGCTAATCCCATATCTAACCAAACAATGAAAATTGGGTCCAGCACCAGATTAACTAAAGCCGGCACCATCATAGAGATCATCGCAATACGGGGTTGCCCTTCGGCACGAATGACCGTATTCGACATCATAGCCCAGGCTAAACAGGGTATTCCCAGCAAGACAATCCCAAAGTATTCTTGTGCAGCTAAGAGCGTTTCACCTTGTGCACCAAAAAGTCGTAGTACAGGATCTTGGAAGGCCACACCAACTGCCACAACACTAATAGCAATACCTATCGTTAATGCCACCTGATTGCCAAAAGTCTGCAGCGCACGCTCTTTATTTCCTCGACCAAGGGCACGAGAGACCATGGAGCTGCCACCAATTCCGACAGCCATTCCCACACTCGAGATAAGAAATGTGATTGGCAACACCACTGTAATTGCACCAATGGCGACCGGGCCAACAAAGTTGCCGACAAATATGGTATCAACGATACCATAGATTGACATCACTAGAATACCAATGGAAGCAGGAATGGCCTGCTGGCGTAACAATCGGTGAATAGGTGCTTTTCCGAGTTGATCAGATTTCTGCATCGATGCACAGGTGGATTAATGGGTATGGGTTGCCGAAAGGGCACCCTATATGAACCCGAAGAAGCGCAATAAGTTGCAGGGCTGCAAGGGATCATGCAGTGAACAGGCCATATCTAGCCGTAAGCGTAAAAAACAATACTTTTATAATACCAATAGGTGGCGACTGAATTTTAGGTGTTACCCCTTTCGGGGAATGAACGTCAAAAATTCATAATACAGTCGGGTGATGGGGAGAGGAGAGGGGTAATTAGGAGTAAATAGCGTAAAAGAACTGAGAGGGGCTAAAAGAAGTAAACCCGGTATAAACCGGGTTCCTCTAAATCTGGCATCAACTTAATGTGGATGTCCCCCTTGTTATCTTAAAATAGGGTTGTGTGTTTATTTTGTTTGATACAAATATAGAGCCCCACTTGAGCTCTTACAACCCCACTTTTGTGGGGTTCCTCCAATTTATGGTTATAAACAGGCGTTAGACTTGTACAAATGGTCTTAGAGATTACAAATTTGGCACGCTTACTACCCAGTATTTCGCTGGTTTTCTTCTTGTCCATCCAAGTTATGGGGCAAGATTTGACTGGTACCTGGCAAGGAAAAGTCTGGCAAGAAAACAGTCCGGACACCTTCATCTACGAGGTTCAACTCACTCAAAACGGAGAAGCACTCGCGGGGCAAGCTAGTTCTCGTTCGAAAGATGGGAAAATGAATGCGCAGTTCAGTCTGAGTGGTCGCGCTACAGACGAGGGGATCCGACTTCAAGAGGTGGAACAATTACAACCAGAATCTCCGCGATGGTGCCTAAAGTACCTTAATCTACAAAGTACTTCTGTCAGCCAATTACGAGGAGATTGGACAGCTACTGGCTGCCGTCCCGGTTTCGTCGAACTTAACCGCCTCGGTGCTACGCGGACGGAGGAGTTACCTTTTACCTTCCCAGGACGTTGGTCTGGGCATCTATCCCAGTCTGATCGCGATTATGGTTTCTACTATGAGATGAACCTGAAGCCCGACGGCACAGGCACATCGAAGATAGTGAGTGAAGATGCTGGCGGAGAAGCACTCCATGCTTTGCGTTGGGAAGAGACCGCATCAGGAATCCGTTTCACAGAGAGTGAAGTATTGGAAAGGACCGATCCAAAATGGAAGTGGTGCTTGAAATCCGGCCAACTGTCTCAAAGTCGCACGGATGGAACCTACGAATTTCGTGGCGACTGGAGTGGTTATTTGGAACACAAAAGCCCTTCCAATGGAGCTTGTGCCCCAGGTACGGTATACTTGAATAAGCCCGTTCTGAGTCGCACCGTAACCGAACGAATTGCGCCGAGCACCAATCAATACACAGAAGAAACACAGCGAACAGTAAAAGTGGATCGCGTCTTAAAGGTGCGTAGTGACAACATTCGGATCAAGGTCTGGGATAACGGGATCGTTGATGGCGACATTCTCACCCTCTTCCTCAATGGTCAGCAAATACTGCACAAGTACCGTGTTAATAAGCGCCGATGGAGTATTCCTGTGGATATCATTCGGGGGGAAAACCTACTGATTCTACACGCAGAAGACCTGGGGGATATCTCACCAAATACCGTTGCGGTAGCTATTGATGATGGAATCAGTGAGCAAATCATCGTACTGAGTTCCAATTTGCGCGAAAGCGGGGCCATCCTGATCCAGCCCTTTGATTTTTGATTTGCAACAAAATCAGCTTATCTTTATTAATTAGAATATGAATTATTCGCACAGTTTCAAAGAGCTATGTCTCGTTTAGCATTGGCTTCAAACTGTTCAATAAAATCATTAGCGCGTGGATAATAAGATGCTCGATAAGGTAGCCAAACCCTTCAATGTAGAGCTACCAGAGGCGGAAGGATTGTTTGATATGTTAGATAAGATCTTGCCAGCGATTCGCAAGCACAGCGAGGACCTGCGTGAGGACGAGTATTATCTACGTCGCAACTGGATTGAACTACGCGATCAAGAGAGTTTCCACGAAGTAATCCTACACGTCTTTGATGACGGTGGAGAGTACGTTCGAAGTACCAATGGTAATATCGAATGTGGGGAATGGCGAATGATGAACGGAAAGTTTGTCTACGGCCCGAGTTCCTGCGATGCGGAGGTATTTGATCTGGCTTTTCTGGATGAGGAGTTCTTTATTCTGCGTAAGCACGGCAACTCTCGCCTGTTTGATCGCCGCTACCACGTCTTCATGATTGAGCCACTTGCCAAAAGGCTAGAATGGAATGAAGCCATGGAGTATCTCTTTGATAAGTATCGCAATTCTAACGGTTTTCTCATCACAGCTGCACTTCTATTAGTTTTAATCATTGTATTGGCCTTGTTGTTAAGCTAAGTTTACTTTTTTGAATATTAGTAATCTAGTATGGCCTCGGAGCCGAAAAAAGGTTTACCTTCGCGGCTTTTTTGAGAGTAATACTATGGTTCAATTCATCAGAAATCGGGCAGCCAGCATCAAGAATGATGTATTCAGTGGTTTGACCGTGGCCTTAGCTTTAGTGCCTGAAGCAGTAGCCTTTGCATTCGTAGCGGGAGTAGATCCACTGGTGGGTCTCTATGCTGCGTTCATGATTGGCTTAATCACTTCTATCTTCGGTGGTCGTCCTGGGATGATCAGCGGTGCAACCGGAGCACTTGCTGTGGTTATGGTTTCCCTAGTAGCAGAAGGTAACGCTATGGGCGAGGCCAGCGAGCAGCTCGGGCTCTACTATCTGTTTGCCACCGTTATCCTCATGGGCTTTATCCAGATGGCTGTAGGCTTACTTAAGCTGGGTAAATTCGTACGACTCATTCCTCACCCCGTAATGATGGGATTTGTGAATGGCTTGGCCATTGTGATCTTCCTCTCTCAATTGGGGATGTTCAAAGAGACTGTGAACGGAGAAACCCAATGGTTACAAGGGATGGAACTAGCCATCATGGGAGGCCTAGTGGCGTTGACCATGGCTATCATGCATTTCCTTCCTATGATCAATAAGCGCCTTCCAGAGGCGTTGATTGCCATTGGAATTGTGTCTGCGATTGTAATCTTAGGCGGATTAGATGTAGCCACTGTAGGAAGCTTTATCCGCGATGGTGGAGGAGAAGGCCTAAAAGGTGGTCTACCGATTTTTCAGACAGAAATATTCAGCAAGGTCCCATTCAACTGGGAAACCTTAGCTTTCATTGGACCTTATGCCGTGATTCTAGCCGCTATTGGCCTTATTGAATCACTAATGACCCTAAATCTCGTAGATGAGCTTACGGAGACGCGTGGTAGCTCTAACAGAGAATGCTTGGCTCAAGGTGGCGCCAATATTGTCACCGGCCTTTTTGGTGGTATGGGAGGCTGTGCGATGATTGGGCAATCAATCATTAATATCAAATCGGGCGGCCGCACCCGCTTATCGGGCATTGTGGCAGCAGTTACGCTTCTGGGCTTCATTCTTTTTGCCTCTGGCGTCATTGAACAAGTGCCTATCGCTGCATTGGTGGGCGTGATGTTCATGGTTGTAATCGGCACCTTCGCCTGGAGTAGCTTCCGCATTCTCAACAAAATCCCGTTGCCCGATGCTTTGGTTTTGATTACTGTATCATCTCTAACCGTTGTTTTTGACCTGGCCATTGCCGTAATCGTCGGTATCATCATGAGTGCCCTGGTCTTTGCCTGGGAAAACGCCAAGCGTATCCGCGCCCGCAAGCGCTTTTTACCAGACGGCACAAAGGTGTACGAAATCTGGGGGCCACTTTTCTTCGGCAGCATTCAGGTATTCAAGAGCAAATTTGATGTTCAAAATGATCCTGATCGGATCATCATTGACTTCATGGAATCACGCGTAAGCGACCACTCTGCACTGGAAGCCCTTTTCCAATTGGTAGAGAAGTACGAGGCCGCAGGCAAAGAGGTTCTCATTCAGCACCTCAGTGAGGACTGTCAGAAACTCATGGTAAAGGCCTCACCTAAGTTGGCCAATGTCATTGAAAGTAATGTAGATGACCCGCGCTATCATGTGATGTCGCAGGTGCAGCAGGAGGCGTAGGTCCTACCCTACTCTTTTGGTAAATATTTCGCTGGCAGGGGCAACTCTTCGGTTTCCCCTAGCCAGTAGATATGCAGGATCCACCAGCGTTTACCATCGTTCATGAGCTGGATACTATTGATCCCACGCGCAAAAGGTTCGGCATCCGTTTTGGACCGGTAGGATTCATACGTACTGAAGAGATGTACCAGAGAGCCATATTCCTCCGCTACCCGGTGGATTTCCACTTCATGAAAACCGTTTTCTTCTAGCCAAGCCCCAGAACGTTCCACATAGCCGTCTGGGCTCAAAATCCGATATCCCACTTCACCCTCTGGATTTTTGCCGGAAGGCATCAAACGCGCTTCTTCCACAAACAAGTAGCGGAACCGATCCCAATCCCGTTTTTCTCCAGCATCGCCGGATATCACCCCGTACAAGGCAGACATGATCGCATCCAAGGAAGCGACATCCTTGGCATAAGGGCTTTCTTTGGTTTCAGCCATAGGTTCTTCAGCTTGCGCTAGGAGGCTCGCTGTGGAAGACAATAACAGTGCTAGGAGCAGGGTACGCATGATGTTTTTCTTTTAAAGATAAGGGTTTGGGGAATTCTCGCGTTGGGGGACGGTGGGGAGCACATTCGCGTCGGGGGACGCTGGGGAGCGTTAGTTGGTTAGTTGGATTAGTTGAATGAGTTGAGGCTTGGCAATCTTCTTATATGTCCTTATATGCCTTTTTATCCGCTGGAGCGTTGCGTAGGTGGAATATGGTTCAAAAACTTAGGTGCACTTCGGTGCCTTGGGTGGTTCGCGTTGGGGGGGCGTAGGTAAACACATTCGCGTCGGGGGACGCTCGGGAGCGATTAGTTGGAGATTACTGTTTTATGTATTTATCCTAAAAACAACGAACCCGATCCCTGCGCTTGGCAAGAATCGGGTTCGAATTGTGCGATCTTCTTGGGGATTAACCCTGCAGTGCTTTTACCATTGTTACACCAATTTCAGCTGGTGATTTTACTACGTGGATACCGCAAGCTTCCATGATAGCCATCTTAGCTTCAGCAGTATCATCCTTACCACCGATGATTGCACCAGCGTGGCCCATAGTACGTCCCTTAGGAGCAGTCTGGCCAGCGATAAAGCCAACAACTGGCTTAGTGCCGTGCTCTTTAACGTACTGGGCAGCCTCTGCTTCCATCGTACCGCCGATCTCACCGATCATGATGATACCATCCGTATCAGGGTCGTTCATAAGTAGCTCTACTGCATCTTTGGTGGTAGTGCCGATAATTGGGTCACCACCAATACCGATACAAGTACTTTGGCCCATACCTGCCTTGGTCACCTGATCTACTGCTTCGTAGGTTAGGGTACCAGAGCGGCTAACGATACCGATACGACCTGGGTTGTGGATAAATCCTGGCATGATACCACACTTGGCAGCACCAGGAGTGATAACACCTGGACAGTTAGGACCTACCAAGCGGCAGTCATAGTCCTCGATGTAAGCCTTAGCCTTCACCATGTCCTGTACTGGAATACCTTCTGTGATACAGATGATCACCTTGATACCAGCAGCCGCCGCTTCCATGATCGCATCAGCTGCGAATGGAGGTGGTACGAAAATTACTGACGTATCAGCACCTGCCTTTTGTACGGCTTCGTCTACGGTATTGAAAACTGGGCGATCCAGGTGGGTCTGGCCACCTTTACCAGGGGTTACACCACCAACTACATTGGTGCCGTATTCGATCATTTGACCAGCATGGAAGGTACCTTCCTTACCCGTAAAACCCTGGACAATTATCTTAGAGTCTTTATTAACTAGTACAGACATGAAGTTAAGATTGTTACTTTGGTTTTATCGTTACAAAAAGTCCTTTGGACCTTCTTCTTTTATTCGTCAGCGATGATGAAAACATCTTCATTATTACGCTGCATATAGTATTGCTCTCGTGCGAAACGCTCCTGATTAATTTGCATATCAAGGCGCTTCTCCTCTTCCTTATCGATCTGTTCTTCGTAGAAAACCTTGTCGTCTTCTAACTTGTTCACAGTCCCTTGAAGTTGAATCTGCGTCAGCACATCATGGCGGTCAAAAAAGACCATAAAAGCCACAAAGACGACTGCCGTCAGGAAATAACGATTGCGCAGCGGGGCTGGCAGTTTATTCCACAGATCCAAAATTACTTTATCCATAGGGTCATACGTTTATGTCCCAAAGATAAGGGGCGACAGGGGAAGTTGGAAATCGGAAGTAAGAAGTATTCTACTTCCTACTTCAAACTTCCTATTTCTCAATTAACCTAGAAGCGCTCGGCCAGGATAGATGGCAGAGTCGGTCAGTTCTTCTTCAATTCGTAGCAACTGGTTGTACTTAGCGATCCGGTCAGAACGTGAAGCAGAACCAGTTTTGATTTGTCCAGTGTTCAGTGCTACTGCCAAATCAGCGATGGTAGTGTCCTCTGTTTCACCAGAACGGTGGCTCATAACGCTGGTGTAGCTGTTACGAGTAGCCAACTGTACTGCATCGATTGTTTCCGTAAGGGTACCAATTTGGTTCACCTTAATTAGGATACTGTTAGCAGCTCCCATTTCAATACCCCTCTGAAGACGCTTAGTATTGGTCACGAACAAGTCGTCACCTACCAATTGTACCTTATGGCCGATGCGGTCATTCATCAACTTCCAGGCATCCCAGTCATCTTCGTGCAAACCGTCTTCAATAGACAAGATTGGGTACTTGTTTACCCACTCTTCCCAGTAAGACACCATGTCTTCTGCGGTTAGCTTATCACCAGTAGATTGGTGGAAGTGGTATATCTTCTCTTCTTCTAGGTAGAATTCAGATGCTGCTGCGTCCATCGCGATCATCATATCCTCACCTGGGCGGTAGCCTGCCTTTTCAATAGCTTCAAGAACAGTCTCAATAGCCTCAACGTTGCTCTTAATGTTTGGCGCAAAGCCACCTTCATCTCCAACGTTGGTGCTGTACCCCTTACTCTTTAGAACGCTCTTCAGGTGGTGGAAAACCTCCACACCCATACGAAGACCTTCAGAGAAGTGATCTGCTCCAACAGGCATTACCATAAACTCCTGGAAGTCGATGCTATTATCTGCGTGAGAACCTCCGTTCAGGATGTTCATCATCGGTACTGGCATTACGTGAGCATTCACACCGCCGATGTAGCGGTACAATGGCTGCTCACTACTAGCAGCAGCAGCTTTTGCTACAGCCAAGCTTACACCTAGCATAGCGTTAGCGCCAAGCTTAGATTTATTCTCTGTACCGTCAATATCGATCATTATCTGGTCGATATAACGCTGCTCGTATACGCTGATACCGATGAGTTCGTCAGCGATAACTTCTTCTACATTGCGGCACGCCTGAAGTACACCTTTACCCAGGAAGCGTTCCTTGTCGCCATCACGCAACTCAACTGCTTCGTAAGCTCCGGTAGAAGCACCAGAAGGAACAGCCGCACGGCCAACAACACCTTCTTCCGTTAGTACTTCAACTTCAACCGTTGGATTACCACGAGAATCAAGAATCTCGCGTGAGCGAATATCTAGAATGTTACTCATTGGTTTTTCTTTTTTTATCAGTGATTAATGTGTTCCGCCTGTTGGCAAAAACGACGTCAGGCCCCGTCTTACTTGTGTTCGGCCATTAGTCCGATGAACTGGTCAAACAGGTAACGGGCATCGTGTGGGCCAGGGTTAGCTTCTGGGTGATATTGTACCGAGAAAGCTGGCTTCCCAATAACCCGAATTCCCTCGATGGTTTCGTCATTGAGGTTCACGTGCGTAATTTCTACCTTATCAGCATTGGCTTCAATAGCGGTAGGGCTCACACCAAAACCGTGGTTTTGGCTGGTAATCTCACTTTTTCCAGTCACCAAGTTTTTCACAGGGTGGTTAATCCCACGGTGACCATTATGCATTTTATAGGTTGGAATATCCAAGGCCTGCGCCAGAATCTGGTGGCCGAGGCAAATTCCGAATAGTGGACGATCAGCAGCAAGGATTTCCTTAGCCGTGTTCGTCGCATAATCCATAGGAGCAGGATCGCCTGGGCCATTGCTCAGGAAGAACCCGTCTGGGTTAAATGCTTCTAGTTCTGCCAAAGAAGTCTTGGCTGGGAATACCTTAAGGTAACAACCACGCTTGGCAAAGCTGCGCAAGATGTTTTCCTTCACCCCAAAGTCAAGAACAGCTACACGATATTTCGCTGATTCCTCACCATAAGTATAAGGCTCTTTGGTACTCACTTGACTTGCCAACTCTAGCCCCTTCATACTAGGAGCCTTAGCTAACATAGCCTTTAGTTTGTCTACATCCAGTTCTTCACTGGAAATAATCGCATTCATTGCTCCCTTATCACGGATGTGACGAACAATAGCGCGAGTATCCACATCAGAAATACCAACGAGGCTGCCCTCTTCAAAGTAATCCTGAATAGACTCATCAGCTAGTGGACGGTGATAAGGAACCGTAAAATTCTTACACACCAAACCGGCAATCTTAATCGATTTCGACTCGGTTTCTTCCTTCTTAACACCATAGTTGCCAATGTGGGCATTGGTCATGACCAAGATCTGGCCGAAATAAGAAGGATCAGTAAAAATTTCTTGATAACCGGTCATACCGGTGTTGAAACAGATTTCGCCGGTTGTCGTACCGATTTTACCGGCGGCGTGCCCCCGAAAAACAGTGCCATCTTCTAGTAAAAGAATGGCTGGGGGAAGCGGAGAATTGGCCATAGACTGCGGTTTCGTTTTAACCGCACGCAAAGATAGTCAAGCGATTATATTTGAGGTAACCTAAGCCGGGAATTTTTCATGGAATCTCCCAACCGTGTTTTTCCCAATCTTCTTCGTAGTCAATATCCGATAAGGTAGGGAGCAATTTTAGCGTCCAATCCTTGTTTGCGATGATCGTATTCGTTTGTTCAAACACAGTCTCTGTGCTCCAGGCTATACCTTTAAACACCTCCGGATGGAACGCCCGCATGCCAAGCAAATAGTAGCCACCATCTTCCGCCGGGCCGATCACAAAATCGTGCTCCTCTAATGCATCTATACCCTCCTGGATAATCTGCGCAGTAAGTTGAGCGCAGTCACTGCCAATAATGAGCACCGGCCCTTGCTGCTCGGAAAACGCCTGCTCAAAAGCAGTCTCCATTCGTACTCCTAGATCACCACTAGCCTGTAAGTACTTGTCAAAGTCCGCAGCAGGCCAATCGTCCTGTCCATCAATGAATGAACTGTAGAAAAGCATTCGTCGAGCTGGGGTAGATTTTGCAAGGTGTCGTGTATGGCCTAATAGTGCCAGATATATTTGTAGCGCCCGCTCATCACCTACCGTCTTGGCTAGTCTGGTTTTCGCTTTTCCAAGCTCGGGGTTCTTAATGAAGGTTATGAGTGTTGGTTGGATGGTTGGATAGTTTGTTGGTTAGAAAGTTGGTTTAGTTGGATTAGTTAGATGAGTTGAGTTAGTTGGATTAGTTGGATTAGTGTCATTCTGATTTATTGACTAATCTCTTTGGGTGGCGAGCCAGCGCTGATATTTAGCCTTACCTCGGTTGAAGCCCGCGGCATCTTCATAGAAATTATGCGAACCATCGGTCTCATCTACATTCAGGACGTAAAAAAGATAGTTGGTCTCTTCAGGAAACAAGGCAGCCTCGATTGCTGCGGCACTAGGCGAACAGATAGGCCCTGGCGGTAAACCTTGAATTTTCCGGGTATTATATGGATGATCCACTTCCAGGTCGCTACGGTGAAGGGTCCCATCCCAACGGCCAAGGAGCTTGGCTATATATACATTGGTAGCGTCCAGGCCTAACGGAATGCCTCGCTCCAGGCGATTATAAATAACAGAAGCCACAATAGGTCGCTCCTTGTCTAGCTTCGATTCGTTTTCAATAAGACTTGCAATAGTAATAATCTCTCGGCGGGTACGTCCAAGTGCAGTGGCACGCTCATCCCAGCTCGTCTGCCAAACCGATCGAAACTCCTGTACTAATCGTTCGATAACACCCTCCGGACCAGCATCGGATTCTACCTCATAAGTAGTAGGATAAAGATATCCTTCCAGATTACGAGCGGCTGGGTCGAAGTCGGCGATCAAACCTACTTGATCCATCAGCGCAAATACATCTTGTTCTTGCAAGGGAGGATTCCCAGGAAAACGGCTAGCTACCCGTGCAGCTATCTCGAAACGAGTCCAGCCTTCTGGTAAAGTCAGTCGAGCAGTACGCTTTCTACCATCCTGCAGTAGCTCTAATGCTTCGATTGTTGAAATGGGGGAAGGAAATTGGAAATCACCAGCCTGCAGCTGCATATCCTTACCGAGTGTTTTCAAAAACAACTTAGCGTGAGACGGCTTCGCAATGATTCCTTCTTGGTGTAGCTGAGCAATAATAGCATAGGCAGTACTACCATTTTCAATCGCAATGAAAGTATCTGCCTTGTCGTGTTCTAGTTGCTCATGTAATCCTTCGTACCACCAGTAGCCCGCTAAACCAAGGCCAACCAATGCTACCAATACCAACATAAATAGTGCTCGTAAGAAAGCCACAGGAGTAGTGTTTATTGTAAAATTTGCCACAAGGGCGCGCTAAGAGTTTATTGGTCATTTACCCTTTGGCCTGCAACCGAGCATTTTTTGAACCTCATTTTGCCATTTTTTGGTCCG
>CAJXOS010000062.1 GCA_913057725.1 uncultured Lewinella sp. | reverse complement strand
CTTAGATGTTGATTTTAATTTTTGGACAGTACTTGGTGGAGTAAATCCATTTTACTTCAATTCAAAGCTTTGCTCGCTCGACGCATCGTTCATTTTTATTACGACCTTATAGTTGCCAGAGTAGATGTAGTACTTTCCATCATCTGCAACTTCCATATCAGGCAAAGTTTCATCGTCTTCAAGCTCACCTTCTAAGTACTGGCGGTACTTCGGCCAAGCATCTTTGGTGTAGGTGTAGTCATACTCCAAATACTGCAAACCACGGTTAACTTGGACCTCATAGCTATTCAGGGTAAGATCATCCTCTCCGACGTGTACACTGATAGTCGCAGTACCATCGGCAACTGCGTAAACAGGTAGCGTCAGTTTCGGTGGCATACGCTCATACCAGTTATCTGCTCCCCATGAGCGGCCACGGCGCGTACCATCCACATCGAAGAGGTGAATAGTGGAGGCAATCACCTCACTAGTCATGCCCTGGATCTGCTTGGCAGATGCTAGATACAAGGAACGACCATGTGTGCCAATGATAATATCACCATCACGTGGGTGTACAACGATATCGTGCACCGGAGCACCGGAAAGCCCCTCCTGGAAACCCATGAAGGTGGTGCCCTGGTCGAATGATACATAAGCTGCGTGATCAGTACCAACATAAAGCAACTGATCATTCTCTGGATCTTCTTTTACGACGTTGATTGGTTCCTGTGGTAGATTGCGGCCGATGATCGTCCAGCTTTGGCCATAATCATCTGAGCGGAACAGCATGGAATTCCAATTGTCCCAACGATAGCCATTTAAGCAGAGGTATACGCGGCCTTCTTCGTATTGACTCGCTTGAACACGGCTTACCCACATGTCCTGGGGTAGCCCGTCAGAGATATCTTCCCACTCGTGGCCGCCGTCCTTACTGACGTGCACACGCCCGTCATCTGAGCCAGCATACAATAGCCCAAAGCGAAGCGGTGATTCGTGAATAGCCGACAGGGTACCATAGGGTACATCTCCTGTTTGACCACCATGGGTTAGATCTTCGGAGATCTTTTCAAAGTCGTCACCCTGATTTAGTGAACGGTGTACGAAGTTGGAACCCATGTACAGAATGTCCGGGTTGTGTTCCGACAAGTGAATAGGTGTCTGCCAATTCCAACGGTAAGGACGTTCTCCTAATTCATGTCGTGGGGTGATGTATTTGCGATCACCATTATCTGTATTCAAGCGGAAGTAGTTGCCGAATTGAAAACCAGTGTATACCGTTACATTATCGCGTGGGTCTACCGCAACTTGCATACCGTCTCCACCCATTATCGAACGATAGCCATACCAGCCACTGGAATGCCAACGCGGAGAAGCCTCGTAAGTATGAGCCCCCATCCATACACCATTGTCCTGAAGACCACCATAGACATTATAGGGCTTGGCCATATCTACCGCAACATAATAGAATTGCGCTAGTGGCGGATGGTTACATTTAATCCAGTTGTCGCCATTGTCGTAGGAGATGTTGATACCTCCGTCATTACCCAAAATCAAGTGGCCATCAAGGGCAGGGTTGATCCAAATGGAATGGTGATCCGAGTGGACATTAGCAGCGTTAATGCCTTTCCACGTAGCCCCACCATCATCACTGCGGAGAACAGGTACACCCAATACGTACAACTGCTCCGGATTATGCGGTGACACTTTGATGTGCCCGAAGTAGTAACCATAGGAAAAGTATACGCCATCCAAATAATCGTCGTGTGTCTTCACCCACTTGCCGCCTTTACCAGCCATGCGATAGACCTCAAGACCGACGACCTCGGTGTCAAATAGCAAACTGTTAGCACTCTCGGTGAACTCCACCAGGGTAAGCGGAGTGATTTCTCCGTCCGCTACCATTTTCTTGACCTTCTTTACATTATACTTTCTTGGAAAGCCATTGTCTTGCAGGTAGCCCTTTAGTTGAGTGTCATCCAGTTTGGCGAAAGCATCTGCACTCATATCACGGAGCATGGCTTTGGTCAATACGCCCTCTTCAGGCTCCTCTGCTGGCCGACGATCGTAGTTGTCAATAGAGGCATACAGAATAGGGGTACGGCCTTGATAGGCCATTGTAAGGCCAATACGACCCGCTCCTTCTCCGTTGGGGAACCCGCTTTTCGAGCCACTGACCAATTTCCAGGTGTCGCCGCCATCGGTACTTTCATGAATGCCGCTACCAACGCCAGATTCAACAAAGTTCCAGGCACGGCGAGTACGTTCCCAGGTAGCAGCGTATAGATGATCCGGATTCTTAGGATCAATCACTATTTCAATGCCACCGGCATTGGTGTTAGCGTATAGCACCTTCGACCAGTTGTTTCCACCATCAGTGGTTTTGTAGATGCCGCGTTCTTCATTAGGTGAATACAGGTGTCCAAGTACTGCAACCCAGGCAGTATTGGGATTGCTAGGATGTAGGATAATACGACCGATATGATGGCTTTCGGATAAGCCTACATGCATCCAGCTTGCACCACCATCCTTACTTTTAAATACACCCAAACCAGCATAAGAAGAGCGACTGGAGTTAACTTCTCCGGTACCTAGCCAAATAGTGCCGGAATCCCAATCGACCGCTAGTGCTCCGAGGGTCATAACGGCTTCATTATCGAAACGTGGCTCGAAGGTTGTACCATTGTTATTGGTATACCACAGACCACCAGAGGCATAGGCTACGTAGAACTCTGTGGGCTTGTTGGGATTGACTGCCACGTCAACCACACGGCCACTTTGTACGCTCGGGCCAATGTTCTTGAAAGGCAGTTGGCGAACTAGAGATTGGTCTTGCAACTGAGCCCGTTCTTCAGCGGCTTTTATGCGCTGATCAGCAGGTGTGACCAGACTAGGTACTCCCTGAGCTTGGACTTGTGCCCAGGCACAAATGGTGAATAGAACTACTAAGAGATTTCTCATACGGTAATATTTGGCTTGAATCAGTGAACGATTTGCCGTGAAAATAATGAAGTTTATCAGGTATCAACTCAACAGCCAGCTAACTGCTTGGTTTTTAGGCTACTTTTTGAAGTGAATGAATCTGGATCAAAATTTCCTACCTATCTTTGTGCACTTTTTCGAATACACGGTGTTTACTGGTCAATAATTTGATCCAATTATGCAAAGCGTTCAGGTTGACAGCCCAGAACAGAGTTCACAACTAGCAGCCCGTTTGGGGCAAATGCTGCAGGCCGGGGATGTGATTATCCTTAATGGAGCCCTAGCGGCAGGTAAAACACATTTCGTTAAGGCGCTAACGGAATCGTTAGGAAGTACGGATTACATTTCTAGTCCTACCTACACCATTGCCAATTTCTATAATATTCCTTCGGGTAGCGTACTGCATATGGATGCCTACCGCATAGAAAGCGATGAGGAATTTAGAGACCTTGGCCTGGAAGAGTACTTTCCAGATGTAATCACCTTGATTGAATGGGGCGCCAAGATCGCTGAGGACTTTGATGAGTACCTGGTGATTGACATCGACTTCGTCGGTCAAGAAAAAGAACAACGTCAGTATAGTTTCTCTGCTGTAGGTAGCCGCTGGCAGCCGGTATTGGATGAATTGAAAGCTTAAATCATGGATACGCCACAAGGACTACTATTAGGAATTGAATCAACAGCCCTTCCGTACGGGGTGATCCTCGTTGAAGCGGGCGAAATCATATTTAATTCTCTGGACCACGAAGAGTTGCGTCAGCTCAAAGATGCACCGGCGCTGGTAGAAGTCGCTTTGCGCGAAACTGGGCGGAAGGCAACTGAGATTACCAGGATCATGGTAAACCAGGGGCCAGGAGGTACCAGTTCGGTACGTTCAGGAATAAGCTTTGCGAATAGCCTGGCTTACAGCCGAAAGATTCCCGTGGCGGGCGTCAATGCGTTCGAATTGATGGGAGCCGCCGCAGAAGCACGCTTTCAGTGCCCCGTTTTGATTACCATCAAATCCATTCGCGGAAATGCATATGGAGGTTGGTATGTCAATGGCCAGTTAGAACACAGCATTTACGGACAATTCAATGAGGTGGTGGGAACCCTTGTGGATACCACCACTGAGTTTGCAGTTGCCGGTGCGCATCGGGAGCAAATCGTCGAAAAATACCCACAGCGAACGGTTCATGACTCCGGGCAGAAGTTCGGGCTAGCACCGGACTTGCTGTTGTTTTTGGATCAGTTTGATGATCGCCAAAAAGTATTCCCGCAATACGTGCTTCCTTTGACGGAGCAATCGGAATTATTCAAGAAGGTTTCCATCTAAGTAATGTTCGAATTGAATTTTTGAACAATACTCAATTGCTTTAGAATAGAACATCATGACAGCAACAACAGAACAACAGGTTACTGAAGTGGTAGAAAGCCTCCAGCAGGGTGGGGTAGTGGTAATTCCTACGGATACTGTTTATGGATTGGCAGTCAGCCCCGATTTTCCGGATTCTGTTGAACGATTGTACGCGTTAAAACAGCGCCCTCGGCATATGAATTTGCCAATCATGGTGGCGGATATTGCAGGAATGGAGGCCCTTGGGGTAGCGATTAACGACCGAGCTCGGCGCCTATTAGAATCAGAGCATGTTCCTGGTGCACTGACGGTAGCTATTGGTTTTGTTGACCAGCCTACTGTGCCTTGGTTGGCAGGGCGCGAGGAAGTTGCCATCCGTATTCCGAATGATGAGCGTTTGCTTGCGGTTTTGCGCAGTGCTGGTCCACTATTAGTAACCAGTGCCAACGCTAGTGGTCAGAATACACCGAAGAATGTGGGTGAAATCTTGGAACAACTGCATGGTGTTCCAGATCTAGCTATTGATGGCGGAGAGATAAAAACGATCCCTTCTACCATTGTGAATTGCCGCCTGGACCCACCTGTGGTAGAGCGGGAAGGCGTTATCCCAACAGCAGAAATTGAGCGTTTGATTAAGGAGTAAGAAAATGGAAAAGTACGTACTAGGTATAGAATCTTCTTGTGACGACACCGCAGTAGCAGTAGTGTCGGAAAAAGGTGAAGTATTATCATCGGTAATTGCTTCTCAAGCCGCAATACACAGTGAGTTTGGAGGCGTTTTTCCGGAACTAGCTGGCCGTGCTCACGTGCAGTCAATCTTACCCGCAATTGAAAAGGCACTACGCGATGCGAGTATTACGGAGAAGCAGATTGAAGCAATCGGTGTTACACGTGGTCCGGGCTTAATTGGTTCGCTTTTAGTGGGATTGACTTCCGCGTCTGGCCTTGGTATGGGTTGGGACATTCCAGTTATTGGCGTCAATCACCTGCGTGGGCACCTACGCTCCGCCGATCTTGAAGAAGAACGAGTAAGTTATCCAGCCATCATTCTGTTGGTCTCTGGAGGGCACACCTTCTTGGCGCACATGCAAAGCAATACCGAAATCGAACTGCTTGGCTCTACCCGTGATGATTCGGTAGGGGAAGCCTACGATAAGGTGGGAAGAATGCTAGACTTGGGATACCCTGGCGGACCGGTTGTGGACCGTGCTGCTAAGAAAGGCAATGCTAATATCCCTTTCCCACGGCCTATGTTGCACAAAGGCTTGGAGTTCTCTTTCTCTGGTTTAAAGTCGGCGGTAGCTCGTTACCTCGATGCCTTGGAGGGCGAGCCAGTAGTTGAAGACGTAGCAGCCTCTTTTGTAGAAGCAGCCATGGAGATCCTGCTGACGAAATGCCGCAAGGCATTAAAAGCCTATCCGGTTAAATCTCTGGTCGTAGTAGGAGGTGTAGCAGCTAGTCCGCAGTTGCGCGAGCAGGCGGGCGCGCTCTGTGAAGAAATGGGAGTGGAACTGTGTTTGCCGCCACTACGCTGGTCTACGGACAATGCAGCTATGATTGCGCTGGCCACTTGGGACTACCTGCGTTTGGGTAAAGCACCAGAACCCAAACCACAGCTACAATTGTCAATTGCCGAATTCTAGATTTTTCTAGTTTACATTGTTGATAGATATTTTGGACTTCTTTTCCGGCTAAGGAGGCCTGGGAAGTAGGTCGTTCCTATACTAAAACCGTCTTTGACCGATGCCACTGCGAGGCGAAACGCCATGATCCTCACATATCAAGGCGTTAATTATCTTTATGCTCGAATCAAAACATCCTCCTATTATGTCTCAGCGTATTTTTCTTTCCTTATTGGCAATTGCATTCATTCAATGGTCTTGCGGACCTTGTGAAGGTTGTAGTGCAATGACTGAAAAAGAAGAAGCTCTAGCTGAAAGAGAGGCCGCCCTTGATGAAAGGGAAGCAGCCTTGGAAGAACGAGAAGCAGCAATCGCCGAATGGAAGGTTGAAGAGGTGCCTGCTGAAGAGGACGAAACAGGTGAAGAAGAGTCCATTGAGCATCCCATCCGCCTCGGAGCACACAGACTTACCTTGCAATGGATTGGCTGGGATGACCCCGGTACAGCAGAAGTAAGTTATGAAGGAGATAGCCGTTACCGCATTGTTGGTGAACAGAGAAGTGTGGATAACGATGACTACTTGACAATCGACGGGATATTAACGCCTAAGGATGAGCGTACCTTCGTATTTGAAGGTACAGTTGCTTATCAGGTATCGCACAATAATGGCGGAGAGGTATGTGTTAAAGAGGGGCCATTGCACTTTAGAGCTTCTGGTCAGCGCCAATACTGGCGTATGCAGGAGAAGACCAATTGTGAAGGTGGAATGTTGACCGACTACGTCGATATCTATTTTTAGGGCTTGACTATTAGGTCATTTTCCTAACTTCCATTTACTTTTGACCTGGCACCATTTTGAGCGAAGCAGAAGGTTAATCCTTCTTGCTTAGTCTTGATTATAGATCATACTACACCAAAACGGCGCAGCGTTTACTTAATAACCTTGCTAAGTTGCTATTAACTGCTACTATGAAATCTTTGTTTGCCCCACTTCCACTCTTGGGCCTTTTCTTCTTTTCTTCTGTTCTAATTTCCGCTTGCGGCGATGATAATGCCGTACAAGAAGCAGACCTTCTAGGACGCTGGGAGATTAGTGAAGCCTCCCGTGACGGTAAAGTTACTGATACCATGGAAGGAATGTACTTCGTCTTTGCCGAGGGCGGCCAACTTACCACTAATATGACTGGCGCGGACGAGACTTACAGCTTTGAGCTAGATGGTGACCAGATTGAACAACGTGAAGGGACAATTGAAACTGACTATACCATCGAGTCTCTTCTGGAAAATGAACTGACCCTGACGACAACCTTACGGGGGAAGTACTTCAGGATGGTTTTGCAGCAGTCTGCAAACTAAACCAGTAATATCTAAATACTGCTAAGGAGCCAGATACTTGTTGATTATTTACACAAGACGACTGGTAAGAAAGTGCCCCTAATATCAGGGGCCTGACTTTAGGCTAAAAAATCCAGATTGGAGCAGTGATATTCGCTATCTTCGTTAGTTGAAGATACGCTCACCCTTGTGGGGAGCGTAAACCTAATGATGGAGCTATGAGAACTTGGATTACTCTGCTGTTTTTGACTGGTATTTTTAGTACAACTTTTGCGCTAGATGCCAGCTTGTCTTTCGCCCGCTTTTCTGGGCCACAAGGAACTTATCTCGAATTATACCTACACGTTTCCGGCCAGACCGTAGAACCGGTAGCGCTGAATGACTCCATTGTGCAGGGAGCGGTAGATGTATTAGTGCTCCTAGAACAAGGCGAGCAAGTGGTTAGCTATGACAAGTTTCGCCTCAATAGCCCTAGCGGCAAACGTATTGTCGATTTTGTGGATCTAAAGCGGTATCCGCTACCAGCAGGAGAATATGAGCTCAAGGTGGAGATCAGCGACGCTAATGCACCTGAGCGGGTCCGTCGCTATCGCACTACCATTGATCTATCTTTTCCGGAGTCTGAGATTGCCCAGTCAGATATTCAATTGTTGGCAACAGTAGAGACCGCAACCACAGAAGGACCTATGGTTAAGAATGGCCTTTTGATGGAGCCCTTACCCTTCAATTTCTATGGTCGCGGCATGAACGTTCTTACGTTCTATCATGAAATCTATAATAGCGATCGGGCTATAGGCGTACCCTTTGTGTTGAGCTATCGCGTTGATAAAATTGAGAATGGCACCGGCAGCACGATGCTGCTTGGACATAAAAGACAAGACCCTGCTGCCATCAATCCTCTGGTGATACGCATGGATATCAGTGAATTGCCTTCAGGAAACTACCAACTTGTAGTAGATGTCCGAGATCGTGAGCGAACGTTGCTTAGCAGCCGGTCTATTGGCTTCCAGCGGAGTAATCCACTAATCGACGTGGTGAAGTTTGAAGAAGCGATGGCCCGGGTGAGAATTGAAGAGGAGTTTGTAAATGACCTAAGTGAAGACGAAGTTGAATACAGCTTGCGCGCTATTGGACCGCTATTGCCAGCAAGGGATGTGGAACTTGTAGATATTCTACTACGAAACGATAGTGTTCGTGCGCAACGAATGTATCTGTACGGCTTTTGGCTAAAAGAAAATCGTAGCAATCCTAAACAGACTTATGACGAGTACATGGAGGTAGCTAAAGCGGTAGATCTTATGTTCGACTCTGGGTTCCGTCATGGCTTCGAGACTGACCGCGGCTATGTGTACATGAAGTACGGCCAACCGAGTGATATTAGCCGCAATGAAAATGAGCCTTCCGCTCCGCCATATGAGATATGGTCCTACAACGAAATGCCACGCACCAATCAAAACAATGTGCGCTTCATTTTCTACAACCCATCGCTGGCTGCAGATGACTTCATATTATTGCATTCCGATGTAATTGGCGAACGGCAGAATCCACAATGGGAATTGGAGCTATATCGAGATTCACCGACAGAGCATCCAAATGACTTTATTGGAGGGGAGCAGGTGCGCGACAACATTGGCCGTCGCGCCAGAAGGTTGTTGTCCGACTACTAATTAGCCGAAAAATAGTGGGTAACATCACCGATGGTCTGAATACCTGCAACCTGTTCGCGAGTAAGGTATACGCCTAGTTGATTTTCCAAACTTGCAATTAGCAGAAGTAGGTCAAGATCATCCAGGTGGAGGTCATCGGCGAAGTGGGTGTAAGGCAGCAAGCGTTGTGGGGCAACGTTTAGTGTCCAGCTGATAGTGTTCACGATCTGATGCTCGATCGGGTTGGTCATAGTCGTCACTTGGCTTCTCATGGTCATTTTTAAAGTGTGATTGTTTTCATTAGCCCGTAGTTGCTTCGGGTATTACCTTATAACAACTGCGAAATTTCGCTGGTTGCGCTACAAGAACGACTGAGCCTGCCAATAGGTTGCCTCGTAACGGGCAAATGTTGGAAAAAAATCAGGTGAATGGTCGTTTTTTGAGGTTCAACTGTATTTCAGATGATTTACGAAGGGTATTACCCCCATGACAGCGCCCTTGATTTTTTCCTGGTTATTGAAGCATTAATCGGCAAAACCCAACCAATTCGTCTAACTCTAGACGCTATTCTGAGCCCAATTCGCTGTCTTCCCGTACCTTTATCTGGAGCATAGAAACAGAATCAAAAGCGAATCTTGTGAGCGAACATTTTCAACGTCAACATCCGATACTTGACCGCCTGGTTACGATCGAGTCCTTTCTAGTTCAGTTCGTTATCTATCTGCTGATCTGGCTCTTCAATGATTATTTAGCCGTTTTGCTGAGCCTGATTTTGGGTGGGATTGCGTTATCCGTTTACGTCATATCAAAGCTCGTTGAGCTGGTAGAGAGCTCCCGAGTACCTAAAGTATACTATCGCTTTATGGTTATTTGTTTTACGGCTCCATTGCTCGCCGGCATCTTAGGCCTACTCATGCGAAACGGCCTTAGTTGGATGGAGAACTAAGACCGTTTCAGTTGTGGTAACTAACCTATTCCTTGCAGTTTGAGATTAGCGATTTCCTACCGCGCTGTATCGTTCCACAAATTCCTTCATTTCATCTACCATATCAGGTGAGCCAATAGCAATGGATTGCCGTTGGTGTAGATGATTTACCTCCAAGTCAAGGATACGTTCCAATTCGCAGGTTATAGCCTTACCACCTGCTTGTTCTACGATAAAGGACAATGGGTTACACTCGTACACCAGGCGCAGTTTCCCGAAGGGATACTTGCGGGTATTGGGGTAAAGGAAAATTCCTCCCTGGAACAGGATACGGTGAATATCACTGACCATACTGCCAATGTAGCGAAGGCGCAGGTTAGAATCAGAGCAATGATCGATATAGCGGCGCATCTCCACATCAAACTTGAGGTAGTAACCTTGATTCACGGAGTAGTAATTCCCGCGCTTAGGGATGCTAATATCTCGATGACTGAGACAGAATTCCCCAATGCTTGGATCGAGTGTGAAGCCGTTCACCCCTCTTCCCGTGCTGTAAACTAGGATAGTAGAAGTACCATACAGGACATATCCGGCAGCGACTAGTTCTGTACCTTTTTGCAAGAAGTCGTCTTTGCCGCAAGGTTTATCCAGTTCCGTAACCCGGCGATAAATACCGAAAATTGTACCTACAGAAACGTTGACATCAATGTTGGAGGAGCCATCTAATGGATCGAAAACGACGACATACTTGGACTCTTTTCCATCAATCGGGCTCAAGGGGATGAAGTCCTCATCTTCTTCACTGGCAATTCCGGCACATTCGCCACTATTACGGAGACACTCGATTAGCTTTTCGTTAGCGAAGAGGTCGAGTTTTTGAACTTCGTCACCGGTAGCATTTTCAGAATCGGCACGACCAAGAATACCAATCAAGCCCGCCTTGTTGACCTCGCGGTTGACAATTTTGGCAGCTACGCCGATATCTCGTAATAGTCCGGTTAATTCGCCAGAGGCATAAGGGAAGTCCTTCTGGCGTTTGATGATGAATTCGTCGAGCGTTACAATGCGACTCATAAGAACGTGGTGGTTATTGGTTTATGTTCGCAAGCTAGCTTTGCTGTTGTCCAGATGCATACTTGCAAACAGGGCATATTTGTTACCTGCAAAGGTACGATACGACCAATGTTTGAGCGGTAATTTTCAGCACTGTCTTTAATATTTTTAGAAATACAAAGTCTTGATGGGGGAGTCGAGATTTTGCCAAATAGTATTTGGAGAAAAAACGCCTTATTGATCTTTAAACTGCTTCTCTACAATGCGCTGAAGGAATTTCGGCATCTTATCTAGCTGTTGCAAGGACTTGAGTAACATGCGATTGTCACTTTGGCCGGGGATATATTCGCCATCCATTGGGCGGTCGTCCAGTCCAAGCCGTTTTTCTATTTGGTGCTCTAGATAGAAGGCTACTTTGGCTTCCTTGAGGCCACTAATGAGCTTCACTTCGCTGCCGTCCTTAAGGACTACCAGCAAATTGTGCGCATAATTCGCACGGTCATTAGTTCTACTTTCCTCGTAACGTTCGACAAACAACTGAGTAACATTCTCCCGGTCGATAACCTGGTCACGCCAGCCCAAGAAATTAATCGGGCGATGCTCCACCTGAAGGTCAAAGGAAGAGGCAGTGATGTAGGTGGTGTTGATGGAGTTAGAAATCGCTCTGAACAGAAAAGATAGACCAACTAGTAAGAACAAGGACATGGTGGCTAGAACGATTAACGGAAGCTCATTCCAAAGCAGGAGTGTCACTGGAATCGCAGTTCCTGCAAATATGCCACCGATGATGTAGTACATCGATAACCTGCTCAGTTTTCGCCAGATAAGCTTAATGTCCAATTGTAGACCAGGGACTACTTCTATCCCCTCAGGCATTAGGATGCGTGTCTTATGCTCATTATCGAAGTCCATGTCGAGCGCATCGCTGATCCGAAAGACGCTATCACATTCCGGGCATTGTGCAATGTTCTTGGGGACATTAACGGCCTCCCCGCCGACCGGGCTTTTGCAATTTGGACAGTTTAAAAGCATGCAGAGTTTCAGGTTGATGATAATTCCATGTATCCCTAAAAATGCGAAAAAATCCTGGGGATACCGGAGTCATTGTCCTGTTCGAGGCCTATTCTGACGATTATTGTTAGAGTTTTATTATAATTGTTTGACTATGCAAGCACATCCTGACCAACAAATAATACTGGACTTACGCAAGGGAGAATTCGGTGTTTTGGACCGAATTTACAAGGAGCATGCTCCTGTCATTTTGCGATGGGTTATTAAGAATAATGGGCAGGCTGCAGATGCTCAAGATGTATTCCAGGAAGCGATAATTGCTCTCCACCAAAAGGCTAACGATCCCAAGTTCGTCCTCACCTGCCCGCTTGGCGGCTTGCTGTTTAGTATCTGTCGGAACAAGTGGCTGAATCAACTTCGTAAAAAAAATAAGGAGGCAGAGGTAAGACTTCAGGAAGAAGAGAAATATAAAGATGATAATTCCACTGTTTCTGTGCTGGAGGCAGTGGAAGAAGAGGAGATTCGCCAAAAGCGACTGGATAATACTTTTCAGGAGCTCAGTGAACTCTGCCAGAAACTACTCCGATTACTGATCTCAGGCATCTCGTCTGCAGAGGCTGCGGAACGTTTGGGCATGACTGACGCGAATACCGTATACCGTCGTAAGAACGCCTGTGTAGGGCGTTGGCGAACACTTTATCAGGCTCAAAACTAACATCATGCAGTCAGACGATTACATGAAGATCGACCAGTATCTCCAAGGTGAACTGCCAGCAGCAGAACGCGAAGCTTTGGAGAATCGGTTTTGGGAAGAACCGGAACTGGCAGCAGAATTAGAAATGCGCCAGCAGATGGACACGTACTTACGCACACAAGCGCAACTGCCGGGTTTGCAAGAAAAAATGGCATCCCTGTCGCAGGAGCATTTTGGCCGAATGGCTAAACCAAAGGTTAGACAGCTTGCCCGTCGGCGCTTATATTATGCGGTGGCAGTGGCTGCAACTTTTGCTTTGTTGTTATTCGTTTGGAATCCGTTTGCTAGCAATGATCTCTACAGTCAGTTTGCGGAACATCCACCCTTAGCACTAGTAGAAAAGGGTGGGGAAGAAGCCCTGGCGACACAGGCGGAACAAGCTTTTGAGGCTGGCGATTATCAAGCTGCCTATGAGGCTCTGGCGGAATTGAACGCGCAGGCGCCGACTGATCCTCAGGTATTACTTGCCTTGGGAATCAGTGCACTGGAAACGGGGCAGTTGACAGCGGCACGGCAATCTTTTGAAACTTTAGCCGGAGGGCAAACGGCTTTACGTGAATATGGAAGCTGGTACTTGATTCTCTGTCACTTAAAAGAAGGGAATAATGAGTCCGCTCGAGAGCTATTGCAGCAAACTGACTTTAGAGATTTCTCACTGGCTAGTAAGGCGGAGCTACTTCGACAAGAGCTCCAGTAGGTCCAGCCAAGTGGAGAACCCCGTAGAATAAGACAACCCTAATTTCTTGATAAACACTATTAAGCTCTATGAAGCTAAAGACCCAATTAATCTACCTCCTTGCATGCTTTTTATACGCATTGCCCACTCAGACTCAAACACTTTTGGATCAAAATACCTTTGATGAAGGTTTAGAAGGATGGGAATCCAATAACGGCTGGGATTGGTCCTCCGATGGTGCTTCTGATTTCCCAGATAGCTACTGGGACGATCGGGATTCGATTCGCTCTGTATCCGGTCGGGGCTCGATCCGCTACAAAGCCAACCCGCAATCGGATATCGGACAGATCATTTCTCGTCCGTTTACATTCGTTGATCAGGATCAGCTCTTCCTACGATTCACGCAATACTGCCGCAAGTACACGGCAGCAAATACTTTTACTCGAGTCCGCATTTACATCAACGGAGCACCTGCGCTTACTTTGGACCTCAACCAAAACCTGGGTACGAATATCGAAACAGATAACGGCGACCTGCAGATTATTGATCTGAGTAGTGTCGCTCCGGTGGAAGGAGAATATGCTGTTCAAGTAGAATTTGAATTTATCGGCCAGTATTATTTTTGGTTGATCGATGATGTTCAGTTCTTCGACAGTTACCCATTTCCACAGACTCGCCCGGAATTCTTTGGTGATAGCCTGGCCGCATTTGGCGCTCCATATGACGATTACGAAGTTGATACTGCGGGTTGGGCCTATGTGCCACAACAATTGGTCGTTCAGTTTGCTACGGGTGTCACCGAGGTGGAGAAGCAGCTCTTCCGCGATACTGTAGGCGCTGTGCGGATTGATACCTGCGCCTGTAACCGAATCGAGTTATGGGAGCTTACGGATAACGTACTTAACTACGGCGATACACTACACCCCTTTGGAGGGACGATCGGTATCTTGTCCAACAAGAAAGGAACAGGTAGTACCTCGAAGATTGATGGTGTAGATCTCAACTACTACAATGGTACACAACTAGCAGATATCGCGGACGTGCCTATCATGGGACTTACGGCAGCGGATATCAGCAGCTTCCCTCTGAGTCCCGTGGATGCCGTCAAGATAGCGATCCTTGATACTGGAGTAGACATTACCCACGAAAGCATATTACCGTTCATCTATCGCAGTGATGATAGTCTAGAGGACGCGTTGGACAATGATAATAACTGTATCATAAATGACCCTATTGGGTGGAACTACGTGGATAGCCTCAACAATGTCTTCGACGACAATGGGCATGGAACCCACGTTGCCGGAATTGTAGCGGAAACCCTGCGGCAATTGTCTTATGAT
This sequence comes from uncultured Lewinella sp., assembly GCA_913057725.1. Taxonomy (GTDB): domain Bacteria; phylum Bacteroidota; class Bacteroidia; order Chitinophagales; family Saprospiraceae; genus Lewinella. The sequence continues at coordinate 20,306 of CAJXOS010000062.1, read as the reverse complement.
TCCGATGGCTGTACCTATCAAATACTGCCTTACAAGACACATGATGAACACGGTATATCAACGCTCTTCGACGTGACCTGTGCAACCTATCAGGCGGTTGAGGACGGCGCCGCTGTGATCAACGACAGTTGGGGCTTCTACGGTGATCCGAGTATTATCTTGCAAAATGCTTTAGATACGGCGGATGTGAATGGTCTGTATGTGGTCACCGCTGCTGGGAATGAGGGTATCGAATTGGATACACTTTTGCAGTATCCAGCCTGCTATGATAATGTAAATATCATCAGCGTTGCGGCAGATAGCAGTGATGTGAATGGCAATGCTGGAATAGCTGACTTCTCTAACTTCAGCCAGCTCCTGGTGGATATTGCTGCACCAGGTGTAGATATCAGGTCCGCTTTGCCACGGCCTGGCCCTACCGCTCCGCAGATGCATATTTTTGGGACGAAATCGGGGACATCTATGGCAGCGCCGGTAGTTAGTGCAGCTTTAGCGAAGTCTTACTGTTTTGGGCCGTTAGAAGCTGATGTGCGGGTGCTGGAGTGTGCTACGCAGTTGCCACAATACACGGATGAGGTGGTAGATGGTCGTAGCTTAAATCTCAATATCTTCTGTTTGACGGATGATGAAGACTTGGGGCCAGGTATCAGCCAAGATGGATTTACGGTCTATCCTAATCCAGCTAATGATCAGGTATTCTTGCGTTCGCAAGTAGACCATGGTTCAACGAGTCTTCAAGTACTAAGTTTAGACGGTCGCATCCTACATCAGCTCGACCAATTGAATTGGAGTAGGGATCAGATAGTAGAACTCGATATTCGAGCACTTCCTGCCGGTATGTACATTGTACGTGTGCAGGAAGGAGCCAAATTGTGGAGTACTAAGTTGATTAAACTATAGATACAATCACAGGCGTTCGGCCGTCTCTTTTGCTGGCTTATTAAGCCGAAAAGGGACGGCCGAACCTATTCCTCTGAAAGCCGTGATAGGTGGATCACATCTACTGCAGAACATCCACAAGCTTCGCATAATAGCGATCAGCGATGAAGCTTGCCCCTGCCTCGTTGTAGTGTACAGGATCCGCCAGGAGACTATCACCAAAGCCGGTGTACATATCCACTGGAATGACTATCGAGCTATCTGTCGATTGCGCCTGCGCAATGAGTATCACTTCCTCCTGCATTTGCTCAAAATAGGTGGTGAGCGTCGGCGTCATTTCTTCAGTCATGGCTGGCGCCATCTGCTCTATAATGATCGTGATATTGGGATTTGCGGCTTGTAAGCGGTCGATGATTTGATTGATATTGCTGACGGCCTCCTCGTAGGATAGATTCTGTAGCGCATCGTTTCCACCAGGAGAGCTGAATAAGACTACATCCGGAGCTCCAGTTTGGTTAAGCCAACCATTGAGTCCATCCAAGATTTGCCCAGATGTCCAGCCTCCGCGACCTTCATGATCCGTATCAAAATTCATAGCTTGATGAGCAGGGTAGGCAGACTCATCTTTCATGGTGCCAATGAAATCGAACTCCCATCCACCGTCTACCAGACGTTTCCATAATTCGTAACGATAGCTCTCGAAGTCGGGACGTGCTCCTTCTACCCGAGATGCACCTAGCGGCATTATTTTGTTAAGCGAATCATTTGGTGTTACTACGTTGGGGCCTGGCGTTTCCTCATTACAAGTCAAGAACAGAAGTGCACAGAGAATAGTGAAGACAGATTGTTTTAGCATTTTAGTGTTTTATTGGTTTCTTGCTCTAAAGACGATAAGCCCTTAAATTACCCTACCTTCAATCCAAGAAACTTGCCCTTACCCTACATGCCAGCACGAATTATTCTTTGCACGCTTGTCTTACTATCTGTTTGCTCGCGTATTTATGCTCAAGAGGCACCTTGCGGCCTTGAAGAATCGGTTGCCGAGATTCGAAGCAATGGTGACTACGAATCACTGCAGAAGGCTGAGGTTTTATTGAGGAACTGTTCGGCTTATCCGGATTCTCATGCCTTAGTCCTGCACAGCCTTGGTGTCTGGAACTACAATGTCATTGATGATCTAGATTCCGCCATCTACTACATGAGCGAAGCAGTAGAGGTCTGGGATGGAATAACAGCTCTCAAGGATACCTTAGGAGCTGGAAAATCCAATTTCAACCTTGGTTATTTCCTAAAGGATCAGGAGCGGTATTTGGAAGCGGAACCGTATCTGCGACGTGCAGCGAGCTGGTATGACCTGATTGGCGCTAATGCCCGCCTGCTATTTGCTTATCTACAACTTGGTCAAGTGCAGGAGAACAATGGTGCCTACACCAGTGCGGCAGATTTCTATCGCCTTGCCATGCGGGTGGCTCATGGTAATGATGACCAACTTGGCAAAGCGAAGGCCTTGAACGATCTAGGCGGTTTACTAAGTCGTCAGAAAGATTATTCTGCTGCTCAAGATACCTTACAGCTGGCACTGGAATTATTCCAGTTGGCTGAGGACGACCCAGATTTGCCTGCCTGCCAAAACCAGTTGGGTGTTCTGTATGCTGAAACTGGGCAGCACCACAAGGCCGTGGCCTATTTTTCTGAGGCCTTGCAAGGGTTTGAAGAGTGGGAAGATTGTCGAAGAGCGGCGATCGTCGCTAATAATCTGGGCGATGAGCTTCTGGTCTTGGGCGATTTATCGAAGACTTACAGCACGCTGACTAGAGGAATGGATCAGGCTGTTGCTTGTGAGAGTCCGGAGATTATTGCCCAGAGTTATGACCACCTTGGGGAGTACTATTTGCGTAAGGGGCAATTAACTGCGGCAGAGGAGGCATTCCGGACTGCCCTTAAAACGCTTGTGCCAAATTGGGATACTAACTCACAGGCAGATGAATTGATTCTTCTATTGCCTGCAAACCCGCATAAGCTAGATATCTTCATCTACCTACGGGATTTGGCCAAGGCCAAACAAGAGCAATATTTACAATCTGAGGAACGCGCCTTGGCAATTGAGGCCCTCGAATGGTACCAAGCAGCTGATCAGTTAAGTGATGAATTAAGAGCCGGGCATTACGATGATGCCAATAAGCTGTTTTGGCGGGAACAAGTTCTTCCTTTTTACGAAGCAGCTATCGCTTGTGCTCATAGTATAGAGGCGGTCGAGCAGGCACACCTTTTCTTTGAAAAGAGTCAGGCTATATTACTTTTCGAGGCAATCGACCGCACTAGGAAACTGAGTCAGTTGCCTGGCGACCTACGCGAGCAAGAGCAGCGGTTAAAAGCAGCACTGAGCTTGGCAAGAAATGACATGATGCAAGCCGGTTCACAATCGCAGCGTCAAGGTGCAGCCGTACTAACCGCCGAGGATGAATTGACTGCCTTCTATCAAAAACTGAGTGAAGCTTATCCGGAGTTTTCACCAGAACGGCAAGGTCTGCTTATCGACGAGCTCTCTACTTTTCAAGAGCAATACCTTTTACCGAATTCACTTAGCCTGGTACAGTATTTCTGGGGGCAAGACCGCTTGTACGCTCTAAGTGTAGAGAATGGGAGAACACAGCTTTTTGATTTAGGGGAGGTGCCGTCTCTATCCGAAAAGGTAACTGCCTTTTTGAATTATTTCTCCAGTGCTAGTAAATTGACCGAAGACCCATCAGGCTTTGCTGAGTTGAATTTTGAGTTATTTAGCGAAGTGCTGGAACCTGTTTTTGCGGAATTACCGCCTCAGCTACTCATCGTTCCTTCTGGCCCGTTAGCCTATGTACCTTTTGAAGCCCTGATTACGCAAAATACAAGTGATCAGGAAACATATTTGATTAACTCCACCCGCGTGAGCTACGCGTATTCTACAGCACTGCATGCTCAGTTACAGTCTGCTCGGTCTGAAGAAAAAGAAGGAAGAGTACTGGCCTTGGCTCCGTTCTCCGAGGGCAGTACGGGCGGATTTCCTGCTTTGCCGAATAGCCAATTGGAACTTGATGAGTTGCAAGCCATGTTTGCGGGTGATTACTTGCACAGTGCCTCTGCAACTAGAGCTGGCTTTTTGGCGAATGCCGATACCTACTCCTTGCTACACTTGTCGACGCACGCGCAAAGTGTATCTGATCGAGCACAGCCCTTTATTGCGCTATATGATTCGCTCGTTTGGCTATCTGATTTGTACAGACTCCATCTTCCAGCCGAGTTGGTGGTGTTGAGTGCTTGCCAAACCAATACGGGAGAGCTGGCTAAAGGCGAAGGTGTATTAGGACTTGGAAGAGGATTTTTCTATGCTGGAGCCAGTAGTGTCATTGCGAGTCTTTGGAACTTAAATGACCGGCATACTGCTCAAATCATGAAGTATTTTTACCAGGAATTAGCTACTGGGACAGCGAAAGCAAAGGCCTTACACAAAGCCAAACTAGCCTTCATGCAAGATGCAAGTATTCCTGCCTTTCAACGGACACCCTACTACTGGGCAGGGCTTAGCTTCTACGGTAACCCCAGCCCAATGGTGCTAGAAAGGAAATCACTTGGGAGTAGTATCTGGTTAATTCTGGCTGGTACGCTATTGCTCTTGGCGCTTGGCTGGTTTTGGAATAAACGCAAGCCTTAAACCAATTGGTTTTTAAGGGCATAGATAACCAGTCCGGCAGTGTTTCGAACGCCTGTTTTATCGAGTAAATTTTGGCGATGTCCTTCCACTGTCCGTTTACTGATAAACAGTTTTTCAGCGATCTCACTGGTCGTCATTTCTTTACAGATGAGATCCAGGATTTCTTTCTCCCGAGGAGTGAGAGCGATCACATTATTTGAGGCAGAAGCTGGAGACTGTCCCGGTTGCTGCTTCTTGATGTTATTGAAGAGTGCTTTGGCTACGTAGTCATTGAGATAATAGTCTTGATGCATGACTTTGTTGATAGCGTCGCGTAATATGCTCGGCTCTTCATTTTTGAGCAAGTAGCCATTGGCACCAACGGATAGTACATGTTGAATGAGCCGCTCATCGTCATGCATGGTCAATAGGATGATCCTGACGTCCGGATGCGAATTCTTGAGCTGCTCAGCAACGGCTATTCCATCCATTTCTGGCATCTTGAAATCCAGCAGTACCACCTCTGGTACTGTGTTTTCTAAGGCTGCAAAAAAGTCTGCTCCACTGGTGGCTTCAATGACGATGTCAATTTCTGAGTAACCTTCTAGGATAAGGCGCAGCCCCTTGAGAAATAATGTCTGGTCATCAACTAAGGCTACTTTGATCTTCTGCATGAATATGGATGTTTTTAGGGATGACCATGAGTAAATGTAGGCCAGTTCCAGGGCTGGTGTCAAAGTGTAGTTGAGCATCGAGCAGGCGTGCTCGACTTTCAATATTTATCAGGCCAAAACTCTTACGTTTTTCCTGCTTCTTGGCTTCTAGGTCAAAACCCTTGCCATTGTCTCTATAACTGAATTGAATGCTGTCGGCTAGGAAATTAAGTTCTAAGCCGATCTCCGATGCACCGGCGTGCTTGAGCGTGTTGTTGATCAGCTCCTGTGCAACACGAAACAAAGAACTCTCTACTTCCTCCGGAAGCCGGTGTATCTCTCCTCTACATTCAAGTTGGACCTCATGCGTTTGGAGTTTCTCTACCCGATGGATCAAGTCCTCCAATGCGGCCACCAAACCATAGCGTTGCAGGCTAGCTGGGGATAGGTTGCTGCTCAATTCGCGCATCGTACTCAGGCTCTCATCCAGGATGTTACCAGCTTCTGCAATCAGTGGACGCGAATGATCTAGGCTCTCTACGCTTTCAATCTTCTTAAGGTAAAGCTTGCCGGCTGAAAGCAAACTGCCGATCCCGTCGTGTAGTTCGGAGGCCAGTTTTCGCCGCTCTTCTTCCTGTGCTGACATCACTGCCTGCATCAGTTCTTTTTGCTGAGTAGCTTCGATTTCCCGTATGCGTTTCTGTTGTCTGAATAGACGCTTTTGGTACACCAAAAAGAAGGCAACCACCGCGATGGCAAGCGACAGCATACCAATCACGATCAATAAAAGCAACGGAATTGAAAGACCTAGTTCGTTGGTCGGACCCATAAAGCGATCGTCAAGAATAGATAGTTAAAGGTATTAAGAATGGCGTGAATGGCCCACATCGTCAACGACATTCCTTGGTCGGCGGCTACATAATTACTGACAATAAACATTACCAGGCTACCGCTAAAGTAAACCAAACTACCAGTCGATATCCAGAATAGAGGATCTGTCTCCAGGTTTTCCAAGTCGAGTTTGGTTAGGCGCTGGTAGTAGTAGGTCAAGCATAGCAGGACGATTAGTACGGCACCAATTGACCGAGCGTGAGCATTGAACTGGAACAGGCCATCAAGCCAAACGGCACTAGCGAGGGCAGCTACTCCAAATATACCAAGGATCGTCCACATGTATCGCTGGGATAGGGGAGGAGCCAGACGCATCCGAAAAACCAACCAAAGCAGGCCGAATTGACCAATAGTGAATAGGTGAAGTAAGAATAGGTTGGGGAGATGGAGATACCGGCCTAGTAGTAAGGCCAGTAACTCCACTGTTATTGAAAACAGAACCAGGTACATGATGTAACGCTGCTCAAGCCGCAACTTGGTCCACCGTAGTATGCCTGCCACCAGTGGAATGGCGGCAGAGTAGGCCGAAACCTGCATGATAGTGAGAGCAACGTGTTGTTCCATGTAAATTTTGATCTGTTCAGTTCATGTTAGCAAGCGGGTGGGCAAGGGTTCGCAAAGTCAAAGAAGTGGCTTCCACCACCGCCACCAGCCATAGAACTATCTTCTATGCGTACTTCTAGTACTGGCCGGAAGCCCATTGGATGGGCCGTCACTGGAATGGTCTTGCCGAGGTAGAGGTAGAGCTTACTGTTGGTGTTCGACTTCAGTAATTCGATAATACGACCACTTTCATCAGCGCTATAAGTGTAATAGCGTACTCGCTGTACTTGATTGGTAACCATATTGAGCCCATCGAATGCAGTAGAAATATCTTGGTAAGCTGTTTCCAACCAACCCATTACAAATAGAAGGGCACCTTCAGACGGAATCTCGTCTACGCCGCTATCAGGGCCGGTAAACCCAGATTTTAGGAAGGGTGGATCTGGTTCCCAGTTCATTTGGACGGTTACAGCGGAGCCAGAGCTCGGATTTAGACCTTCCAGGTAAAACTGAGTATAGGGCGTTGATGGAATGCTGGTGAAGTCTGCTCCGCTGGCTAAACCAAGATGTAGACGGAGCTTTTCAGGCGCAGAATCAATCAATCCCTGTAGGGAAGAATGATCCAACACATAGCTAGATACACGGTCGGTTTGTCCTTTGCTGGCGTCATAGGCGGTAAAGGCTACAGGCAAGTTGTTTGGGAGTGTTTGTTGCCAATTGGCAATCTCTTTTTCGTACATCGGTAAGTTTGAATTGTGGGTGGATGATTAATGAAGTATTCCCGTCAGCTGAGTGGACTGACGGGAAAAGGGAAAGAGCACGTTTTATGTCTTTGATGTTACCGGAAAGGGCTTGGTAACAAGTGTATAATTCGACGTATTCTTCCCTCTTAAATGTAAAAAGAACCAGGTGTACTTTGATGAAAATTTTATGCCCTACTTGAAAAACAGGTAGAAATACGGGGGTGACTCCCAGGGCATATACTTGGCCGGAGCCGAGTAGGTTCTACCAAATTGACAATCAGGTTTTTTTACGCTTACAGGGGCTTCCGCACTGAACTAACTTTGTAGTAGCACAAAAACCCATATTCAATTAGAGGCGCCTCAACCCAACACCTACAATTTTAATACCGTGCTTAAAACCTGAAATTAGGGGAGAAGCTTATTTATTCTTAGAATGAATGAGCGACTTTAAATAATGGCCTCGCTGTACGCAGTGAGGCCTTTTCTTTGGCCTTGATTATTCTTTATCTTTGGGCTCAATTCACAAAAACTTCTTGGTGATGAAGATCTGGAAACAATTGAGCTTACTCTCTGCCCTCCTTCTTACAACGGTACTTATTAGTAGTCAGCATAGCAATCATGTAGAGTCGACTACTGAGACCAAGATCGAATGGATGAGCTGGGAAGAGGCGATGCAGCGCATGGAGGCAGAGCCAAAGAAAATCTTTATTGACTTGTACACCGATTGGTGTGGCTGGTGCAAACGGATGGATGCAAGCACCTTCATTGACTCTGATGTGATCGGTGTCATGAATGAGCATTTCTATGCCGTTAAACTCAACGCGGAACAACGAGAAGATATCTTGTACGATAATCACACCTTTAAGTACCGTTCGGATGTTGGCCGGCGTGGTGTACACGAGTTAGCTTACTCCCTACTTGATGGCCAAATGAGCTATCCTTCTTTTGTCTATTTGGATGAGAATCGCCATAGAATCTCCATTTCACCGGGTTACAAAGGGGCTGACACGATGGAGATAGAGCTCCGCTTCATTGGAGAGGATCACTTTAAGACCACATCATTTGCCGATTTTCAGGCAGCGCAAGGAAGATAAAGACTAGCGAACAGACAACCATTAGAGCGCCCAAGGGTTTCATATGGGCAGCTTTTTTCCTGGTAAACGACCGATGAGTGGAGCACTTAAAGTACCTGAATAAGTTTTTCTGGAAGTACCGCACCCGTTTGCTCTTGGGTACGATCTTCGTTACCCTATCCAATTACTTTCGGGTATTGCAGCCTCAGGTGATTCGAGAAGGCTTCGACCTCGTAGTGGACCATATCGGCATGTACCGGATGTTTGAAGACTTTGAACTTCAGGCCGACTTTTACCGAGTCCTGGCCCGTACATTATTGTACTACGGTTTACTGGTACTTGCGCTGGCCCTCGTAATGGGCATTTTCATGTACTTCATGCGCCAGACGATCATCGTGATGTCGCGCTTGATTGAGTACGATATGCGGAAGGAAATCTTTGCCCAGTACGAACGCTTAACCTCTGCCTTCTACAAGCGCAATAAGACGGGGGATTTAATGGCCCGTGTGACGGAAGATGTCAGTAAGGTGAGAATGTATCTAGGGCCTGCAGTTTTGTATGGGATTAACCTCCTTTCTACAGTAGTACTTGTAGTTTACAGCATGTTGCAAGTAAGTGTGGAACTCACGCTTTACTGCCTTGCTCCTTTGCCATTCCTCTCAATTAGTATTTACTACGTTAGTAACATTATCAATAAGCGCAGCTATCTCATTCAACAGCAGCTCTCGAATCTAAATAGCACCGCTCAAGAATCATACAGTGGTATTCGAGTCATTAAAAGTTATGTGCAAGAGCGTGCCATCCGTAAGTTCTTCGCTGATCAATCGGATGACTTCAAGGATAAGTCCTTGGATTTGGCCCGAGTGGATGCCTACTTCTATCCACTGATGATAGTTATGATTGGTGCCAGCACTATTCTCACGGTATACATTGGTGGTTTGCAAGTCGTCAAAGGAACCATAAGCACAGGTAATATTGCAGAGTTTGTGATCTACGTCAATATGTTGACTTGGCCGGTCACTGCTGTGGGATGGGTAGCTTCTATTATCCAGCAAGCTTCCGCATCGCAAAAACGAATCAATGAATTTTTGGACCAGAAGCCTGAAATTGAAAATCCGGTAACGGGTGGCGAGCCAAGTCCACTGAAAGGCCAGGTCGCTTTTGACGGAGTGTCGTTTACTTATCCAGATACGGGGATCCAAGCTATTCGCGATTTGAATTTACGTTTAGAGCCAGGTCAGAAGCTAGCCATTGTAGGTAAAACGGGATCTGGTAAGACGACACTAGCTGATTTGTTGTTACGTATGTACGATGTCACGGACGGGCAAATTATGATTGATGACAAAGACATCCGTGAACACGATCTTGCCAATCTCCGACAGCGGATTGGTTATGTACCTCAAGATGTATTCCTATTCTCTGATACGGTTGGAAACAACATTGCCTTCGGCCGCCGTACAGCAAGTGCTGAGGAAGTAGAGCAATTTGCCCGCTACGCTTCCGTATATGACGATATTAAGGGCTTAAAGGAGGGCTTTGATACAATGGTAGGAGAGCGCGGGGTGACGCTGTCGGGTGGACAGAAGCAACGTGTTTCCATTGCTAGAGCCTTGATAAAGCAACCAGATGTGATCATCTTGGATGACTGTCTTTCGGCCGTCGATACAAATACAGAAAAGGACATTCTTGGATATTTCAATGCCTATCTAGCTGATAAAACTACAATTATCATCACGCACCGAATCTATAGCTTGCTCACTTTTGACAAGATTATCGTGCTGGAAGATGGGGCGATAGTGGAGGAAGGCACGCACCAGGAATTACTCGACCAGAAGGGCTACTATTTCGATATGTACGAAAAACAGTCGCTGGAAGAAGCCGTCTGATTTTATGCACTAATGTTTTGGTTTTTTCGTCAAATATTTACTTTTGTACATTGACCACCTTTATTTCCATTAAAAAATCTAGTCGTGGACAACGATAAAACCAACAGAAGACGCCAGGACAGTGTATATTCGAACAGGGTCCGCGCAGGAAAAAGAAGAACTTATTTTTTTGATGTTCGCCGTACTAAAGGAGACGATTTCTATCTGACACTTACCGAGAGTACTAAGCGCTTCAACGATGATGGCTACGAGCGTCACAAGATTTTTCTCTACAAAGAAGATTTCAATCGTTTCATCGCAGGTTTAGAGGATGCGATCAATTATGTAAAGACAGAGTTGATCCCAGATTACGACTACGATGAATTCACACGTCGCCACGAAGAGTACGAAGCTCAGGCTCAACAAGAGCAAGAGCAACAAGAGCAGGAGCAACAAGGTGCTACCGATACCGTTGAGGAGGAGCCGGTTGAAACAGCTGGTGAAGTAGAGAGCGAAGACGATATGTCTTGGTAAGACAGGATTCCTGTCTTTTGTACTAGACCGAACGAAATAAAGAATGCCTGAATGATAGTGATGTCATCCAGGCATTTGTATTAAAGGTTCTGTTATTTGTTATTGGTCGCTAAGTGGGGTTATTAAGAGGCCTTAGAAGCGTACAGCAACACCGGCAGTCGCCAATGAAAGACCATAGCTTATCTCGCCAAAAAGACTAACATTCTTGTACACGCGGTAATTGGTTCCAATAAATGCAGAGAACAAGAAGCCATCGCGTTCCTTCGCCTCAGGGAAGAAACTTGGTTCGTCATCATTCTTAGGCTCTTCGCCATCCATGTAAGTCACATCGCTATTGGTATAGCCAAATGTAGTACCGCCATATAGTTCCCATTTCTCAAATGGAGAAGAGTGGACGGCTGTTCTTACAGCGAACATTTGGAAGTTGTTTCTCACCATGCGGCTTTCGCCGGTGTGGTGTTCTTGCAAGGCTTGGCTTACGGAAGTACCAGCCAATAGACCGATGCTAAATTTTTGTGAAGGACGATAACGCAGTTCCAAGGACACAGGTTGTACCTCGGTCTTTGCATGATCTTTTAAAAATGTAGGAAGTAATCCGATACCTGCACGAGCTTCGAAGTGCGGCATTTTTTGCCTTCCCTGAGCCTGTACATCGACAGTTGATAGGAAGAACAAAGAAGTAAAGAGAGCAGTGGTAAGGAGCAGTTTGTAGTAACGCATGATATGGGGATTTTGAAAGATTTAATGTGTGGAGTTTCAACTTGGTTAATTATGGGCAAAATAGCCCCTGTTTAACGGGGTACAAGTACACCGTTAAAGCGAAATAATACAGCGACTAGGCAATGCACAAGTGCATTGTCAGTCATCCAATTCCAAAACTTTGCTCAATGTAAAATCTTGCCGATAGGCTAATCAGATTACAAGAGCGCGCGTTGTTCGAAAAAATTCAGTTCAGATCAAGCTAAAATACAAAAACTCGGGTGTCATTTTTCTTTAGGGTTTTGGTGTTGTTTACAATATAACGGGTTAAGGAGGACAAATGCTCCCGACATCGCGGGATTTAACGTTTTTTTTATACGACTACCTCACTTTTAACAACTTCTTAATGACCCTGCTTATTGTCTGGCCGTCATCATTTTGTTCAGAAGTTTAAAAAATGGAGCCAAGTCGTTGATCAACTGAAGATTAGCGCTTAGCTAATTATTCAATTTGCGATCATTTTTTCGCGCTCTCTATATATGTAGAAACGATATAAAGGCTTAACCCCTACTCATTTGATAGACTTTTTATGATTTTTTCTTTTTTTCGTGAAAATATATAGCATCAAGACTTGGCCAGCCGAGCCATATAGAAACCATCAAAGCCTTCGTCCTGGGGAAGAATGATTCGCTGATCCTCTAGCGTGAAATCCTTGCCGGGGTCGGATGCCAAGAATGCTTCTACTTGCTGTTGATTCTCTGATGGAAGAACACTACAGGTAGCGTAGACCATCTTGCCGCCACTGCGGAGTATCTTGGCATAAGATTGAATGATCTCCTGCTGGGTGTTTTTAATATTCTCTAGAAAGGCTTGTGACAGTTTCCATTTCGAATCTGGATTGCGTCGGATTACTCCTAAGCCTGAACACGGGACGTCCAACAGCAGTCGGTCAGCTGAATCACGCAATCGCTTGATAGTCTTGGAACTTTGAATTGGACGTGTTTCGATAACGTGAATGCCATTTCGTCGCGCTCGTTTACGCTGTTCATCCAGCTTCCATGCTGCGGTGTCCAAGGAGATCAATTGGCCCTTATTCTCCATCAGTGTAGCTAGATGTAGTGCCTTACCTCCTGCACCGGAACAGGCATCAACTACTCGCATGCCTCCCTCGACTTCGCAAAAAGGGGCTACCTGCTGGCTGCTGTAATCCTGCACTTCGAATAGACCATTGCGAAAAGCTTGGGTGCGGAAAAGCGACTTGCGTTCCGTAACACGTAGAGCAGCCTCCGCAATTGGTTCAGTGAAGATTCCTTCTTTTTTGAGCTCCGCCATCAGATTTGAGGGCGTAGTTTTAAGAAGGTTTGTTCTGAGGATAACCTCAGCAGGTCGGTTCAAGGCATGTAGGGTAGGGGCCCACTGCTCTGCAAGTTCGCTCTCCCCAACTTTATCTATCCAATCAGGGATAGATTCAATCACAGCTCGATGTCCTTTTAGCTTGCGGAATTGGCTGCGAATTTTTTCTGGCTTTAAGCGCCGAAACTCCTTCCACTTGGGGAGGGTCTCACCATCAATTATATATCGTATGCCAATCATTTCCCACCACTGCTCTTCATTCTTGGGCTCTCCACCACGTAAGGTATAGAGTAGGCGATACCATCGCACAATCTCATAAATATTCCGAGCAATAAAGGACCGATCGCGGGCCCCACGCCGTTTATCGGCACGTAGAGTGCGTTCAATAACTTTATCTGCGTAGAACCCTTCTTGAAAGATATCAGCTAACGCTTGCGCGATGGCGCGCAAGTGCGGAGGGAATAATGCAATTGGTTTATCTTGTGGCATGGCGGCAAAGGTACAGTTCCTGGTGGAATTGGTCGCGTAACAAAGCTTTGATCTATGCAGGAGAACGATGTTTTGGATGACTTGCAGGAAAACCAATCACAACCACCGAGTGGTCAATTCCAACGGGCCTTGCGTTTTCTTCTGTATGCGCTCGGAATTATTGTTGTATTGCTGGGCCGAATGATGATGAGTCGATGGCAAATCAATGAAGCTCAGCAGTTCCTTCTGGTGGGCGGCGCGGGGGTGTGGCTATTCTCAGGACTTGGGCTCTCCGCACTTTTTCAGGCCAGAAAGGAGCGCCAAACCGACCTGCTCTTTGCCCTTATCACCTTAGGTCATCTGCTAATCTTCTCTTTTTCATCTATCTATTTGGCTAGTAGCTTTCGAACAATACTGAGTATCTAGCTAGACTTGGTGGCTGCTTCTCGTTCTTTTCTTGCGATCTTCTGATCATTATTGCTTTCGTAGATGGTGTAGTTTTCGTACTTCGCCAGGTCTGTTTCTGCCCAGATGTCCTTTCCTATATTGCACAGCGTTACCAGCTCGTCATACAGTACATTACCCTGTTCAGTACGTCGCTCTACGGCAATATCTCTTTCCGCCACCTTATCCTGCTGGATATTCAACGCGTTTTCAAACTGCCGGCAAGCATCTGTTACTTTTTGGATCACATTCTCATTGACACCGACCTCCGCCAGAAAATCTAATTGTTGACGGGAAACGCGTGCTACCCTTCGACCGCAAAATAACAGTTGGGCATCAGTCATATCACCCATTTTAGCAGTGCCAAATTTTCTGTAGCGTCCAGAACGATTGCTATATTTCATGGCCACACGAGTCATCACCGAGCGGATTGCCCCTTTGAGTTTTTCAGAGGCTGTGTTCTTCTTTTCGGTAGTGACCATTTGATCACCTAGCACTTCGTCATCATCAGGGAGCTGCCGAAACTTCTCACATTTGTCTAAGAAGGCTTTCAGACGATGTTCGTCATAAGCATATTGGCGGAAGCGATCCACGTCTCGCTTGGCATACCGAATGCGTTCCAAACACTGAATGTATAAGTCAGCATCAGGGAAGTTATACTTTCGATTGACAGCTTGCTTTTTCATGCTAAAAGAGGCAAAGTGTAAACAATATGGTAAAAGTAACACTTTTTTGATTTACTTGCAAGTATTTGTATTGTGTGGATCAGAATCTAATCTTTGTGTTTTTATTTTTTACTCCGTCAAGGAATTCTTGAGGAGTATATAAACCTCCCAAGAAAAAAAATCTACCAATTAGCATATTTCGGGCTAGAGATAGAAGAAGAGGAGTACGGATACCTAGCTCAGACTGCCATTCTCTGGCAAATTCCTACCGTTCCCTATTTTTAACAGTCCGCAGGCAATAAGTAACTGACCGATCCCTGATGAAATGCCCCCGGAAAGGGAGGGAATCGTACCGTTTTCTAACTGATTATCTATTCGTTTACTGTCGCTCGTGATTTAGTGTACCTTTGACACATCGACCGAAATAATAGCAACTATCTTTCGCACTGCTGATAACAAATTATAGTTTTTTTTGTAGTTTAATTCCCAGCAAATCAGAATCTCATGACCCGCAGGCGGAAAAGATAAATAGAGAGAGCAAGCAGTGTGATGACTCCCTAATCAATACCGCTGGCTCTCTTCTAAGACGTATCAGATGGAAAAAATTTGAAGAAGCGGCCCGCACATGGCAGGCCGCTTCTTTTTGTATTTGCCCCTCTATTTTTTCCAGGTTTTGCTCCTCCCTCTTCTCCGGATTCTGGCTGTTTTGGGTGATGAAATAGGCGATTTTGAGGTTGAGTGAGCATCAAGCGAGTTCATACACCATAAAAGCAGTTCCTAAAGCCGCTGTTCCTCCTCACTTTTTTTATCTTTGGAACGGAAAGTTATATATCACTTTAATTGATGTGATTATGCTTTCGTTTGACGACCATGCTTTATAAAAAACAGGTTAGGTTGACGCCGGCGATTAGCAAAACCTAAACCTCCATATTCCGGTAGTAAAATACCGTTGGCAAATTATAATCGACCATGAAAATCTTTCCGTTCTTGGACGGCTTGTTCTTGCTGTTCATTACCGTGCTCCTTCCGTTCACATTATCTGCTCAATGCGGTGCTGGTGAGAATCTCTACACCTATTGCTATGTCAATGGTGAGGTCAATACCACGGCTTTTGAGATTTGCCCGGATGCGGGGAATACGGCTACTGCTACGATTATTCAAGGCTTCTTCGAAGATGGATTTGATGAGCTGACGGTCTTCCAAGGCCCTGCTGGTACCGGATCAGGTACTGGTGCTACTCCAGTGCTCGGGCCACTAACCGGCGATGTCGGAACTTCGATGCCTATGATCACGGCTACAGTGCCGAATGAATGTCTAATCTTCATTATCAATAGTGATCCAACTTTGTCTTCTTGTGAAGATGGAATCAATATTGAGCTGCAGGTATGCGGTAATGGTCAGGACCCTGATCCGACTTTTACAACATTGGATGATTTGTGCGCAGATGCAGGGGTGCAAAGTGGCCTTGCCGGAGCTAATCCTCCAGGTGGTGTCTTCTCTGGCCCGGGAGTGACGGATGCAGGGGATGGTATGACCTATAGTTTTGATCCTAGCGCTTCTGGTGTCGGGGTACATACAATCACCTACATGGTAAATGGCTTATCTGCAACAGACCAGGTCGAGGTCTTTGCTAATGGTACTGCTTCATTTACTGCGCCAGCCGATTTATGTATTGATGCGGGTATTCTCACCAATCAAGGTGGCGGTATGCCAGTTGGTGGTACCTACAGTGGCAATGGAGTTACTGACAATGGAGATGGTACTTACGATTTTAATCCAGCTGTTGCTGGCCTTGGTATAACCACAATTACCTACACTAGTCCTTTGGGGTGCTCCGGTGCTGCAACGGATGATATTGAAGTAACGGCTGCCTGCAGTTGCCCGGCAGGTTCATTGCAACGCTTCTATTGCTATGGAAATGACGAGACAGATTTAGTAGCGTTTGAGGTATGCCCATCTGCTGGTGAATTTGCCCGAGCAACCATTACTCAAGGTACCATTGGGTTCCTTTTCGATAACCTTACCGTATATCAGGGACCAACAGGAAGTGGATCAGGAACAGGAATGATTGCCTTTGGTCCAGCTAATCAGGATGTAAGCGGGAATGTTATTGAAGCAACGGCGGCTGATGAGTGCTTGATCTTTATCATCAATTCTGATGATATTGGAAGTTGCATGGACGGCGAGGAACTGCCACTGATAGTTTGTGGAGAAAGCTTTAATGGCGTGTTATTCACAGCCCTTGATGATATTTCGGTGAATGCTGGCGTACAGACTGGCCTTAGTGGTGGTTCTCCTACGGGCGGTGTCTACAGTGGCCCCGGTGTGACGGACGATGGCAATGGAATGACCTACACCTTTGATCCAGCCGCGGCTGGGGTAGCAGTACATACTTTGACATACACCGTAGGAGGCGAGTCTGCCGATGATGATGTAGAGGTGTTGAATTTGTTGCCACCGGCGTTTAGTAAGAGTTTTAATTCTAACGAAATCGGTCCAGGCAGTCACTCTACATTAACTTTTACCATTAATAATACTGTCTCTGGAACAAGCCTTGAAGACCTAGCTTTTGTAGATAACCTTCCTGCTGGGATGACTGTTTCGGCGGTACCTAACGTTACTTCCACTTGCGACGGAGATAATACCGTGATTACAGCTGTACCCGGAAGCTCAAGCATCAGCCTTACAGAGGGGGCTGTGCCCGCTGGATCAGTCTGTACCATATCTGTGAATGTGACAAGTAGTACTACGGGTACTTCGACCAACACCACAGATGATCTCACCTCTTTCGCCGGAAACAGTGGTACTGCAAGTGCGAATTTAACAGTGCAAACAAACCGGCCAGGTTTCAGTAAGAGTTTCAGTCCGAGCACCATTAACCTAGGAGAGCGAAGTACGCTTACCTTCACTATTGATAATACGGCAAATGCGGTTGCGCACAGCAATATTACATTCACAGATAATTTGCCGGTTGGCTTAACGGTTGCTAGTCCAGCAAATGTAAGCATTGGCTGTACCGGTGGGGTAGTGACTGCTGTACCTGGTTCTAGTGTGATCTCTTATACTGGAGCTATCATCACAGATGCGGCTGTGGCTGCTGGTGCAAGTTGTACGATAAGTGTCGATGTAGAAGGTTCAGCTGTAGGCACACACGGTAACGTTACCGGGAACATGACAAGCCTTAATAACTTTTTCCAATCTCGAAATAGTGGAAAGGCGGTAGCTGTGTTAACCGTTAATGATCCAGCTGAAATTGCTTTGACCAAGCGGTTTGTAACGAATCCCGTTTCTCCTGGTGGTACAACAGCTTTAGAATTTACCATTTCTAATTTCAGCCGAGATTTTAGTGCTACTAATATTGCTTTTACGGATGACCTAACTGCTGTTTTAGCGGGTCTAACTGCGACAGGTACACCGATTAACAATACTTGTGGTGCCGGATCACAGCTCAGCGGAACAAGTATGCTAAGCTTTACTGGTGGTAGCCTTGCGCCAGAAGCATCTTGCACATTCACTGTGCCGGTGTCTGTTCCAGCTGGAGCAGCTGTTGGAACATATCTTAATACAACATCAGCAGTAACTGCTACTGTGAATGGTAGTGGAGTAACTGGAAATACTGCTTCAGATGAATTATTTGTTCAATATGTTCCCACAATCACGAAGACATTTTTGAATGATCCAATAGTAGCTGGTGGAACTACAACCTTAGAGTTTACCATTACAAATACAGATCCGGCGAATACACTGACGGATATTACTTTTACGGATGAAATAGCTGCATTTATTAGCGGAGCAACGATTACAAGTGTACCCGCAGCAGGATCCTGTGGTGCTGGATCTTTGTTATTCGTTACGACAGTACTTGGAGCTCCAGTTTTCCAGGTTCAGGGAGCTAATATTCCGGCTGGAGGATCCTGTACTTTTAGTATTGATATTACAGTTCCAGCTGGAACGCAAGCAGGGACATACACCAATACAACCTCTGCACTTACTGGAGCTATATCTGGCAGTACTGTACAAGGTCTTCCTGCTACGGATGATCTTACTGTCTTGGGAGTTCCAAGTCTTAGCAAAGTCTTCACGAATGATCCAGTTAACGCTGGTGAAATCGTCAACCTTGAATTTACCTTGGCCTATGACGAATTTGCAACAGGGGATGCTACTAACATCAGCTTCGCAGATGATCTTAATGCGGTTATTCCTGGTTTAGCTGCGGTAGGGTTGCCCTTAAATGATGTTTGTGGTACCGGTTCTTCTATAAGTGGTACGACTAACCTTTCCTTTACTGGGGGCACCATGTCTCCGGGTGACGTTTGTACCTTCACTGTTCCCGTACAGGTACCGGCAGGTGTTACACCTGGTAACTATACCAATACGACCAGTGCGGTGACAGCTACCGTTGGCGGTCAGTCTGCAACAGGTGCTGTGGCAACTGATGTTCTTGAGATTGGTGGACTTGAATTTACCAAAGAGTTTATTCCTGCAACAGCCATACCGGGTGAATTGGTAACCTTAAGGTTTACGTTTGATAATACCTCAGCCTTCGATGCTACAAGTATCATTTTTACTGATAATTTGAATAATGTATTAACAGGTTTGGCCGCAGAAGCTCCACTCCCAGCCATGCCATGTGGTGGTACTATTTTCGGTACGACCTTTTTAATTTATTCTGGAGGCTCTGTACCTACTGGCACTACTTGTACTTTTGATGTGCCGGTACGTATTCCTGCTAGTGCGGCAAGCGGAAACTATACGAATATTACTTCTAACGTGACCGCTACTATAGATGGTGGTACAAGAGTATTACCTACTGCTTCTGCTCCACTAACGGTAGATAATAACCTGATATCTCTTACTAAGACATTCACGGATGACCCAGTAATACCGGGAGGTATAGTGAACTTAGAGTTTACGCTGACAAATCTAAGTACCACGAGTACTATTGATAACATAGCTTTCACAGATGACCTCGATGCTGTACTTTCAGGTCTAACTGCTGTGGGCTTACCTATGAATAATATTTGCGGCACGGGTTCAAGCATTAGCGGTACCGGCCTTGTCAGTTTTTCTGGTGGAAGTCTGGCACCTGGTGCATCATGCACCTTTAGTATTCCCGTTCAAACTCCAGGTAGTGCTCCGTTTGGAAGTACCTATACTAATACGACAAGTAGTGTTAGTGGAGATGTTGGAGGTCTTCCTGTTGTTGGCGATCCTGCTAGTGATGATCTGCAGTTTGAGGCAGTCTCGTTTAGCAAGTCGTTTAGCGGGCCAGTTGAACCGGGTGGAACAACAACCTTAACCTTTACCATTACCAATGCTGACCCAGTTAATTCTGCAACGGATATCAGCTTTACCGATAACTTAGATGCAGTCATTTCTGGTATGGTAGCTCCTGATTTGCCGCAGTCTGGCATATGTGGAAGCCTTTCCGGAGCAACGGGCTCAGCAGAAATCATGTTTGGTCGGGGAGAACTTGGACCCAACTCGAGTTGCTCATTCGATGTGACCGTGATGGTCCCTTGTGGCACTGCTGCCAATACCTATCTAAATACAACCAGTACCCTTTCCTATCAAATTAACGGAGTTGGCGGTACGGTTGATCCTGCAACGGCTAGCCTGGTAGTAAATGCTAGTAGTTCAGCTTCTTTCACTGCTCCTGCTGACCTATGTGTGAATGCCGGTTTACAGACTGGCTTAGGTGGCGGCACCCCAACTGGCGGTGTCTACAGCGGCCCTGGTGTGACAGATACCGGAGATGGGCTCAACTATAGCTTTGATCCTGCAGCAGCAGGGGTGGGTGTTCATACGATTACCTACAGTTTTACGGAC
>CAJXOS010000061.1 GCA_913057725.1 uncultured Lewinella sp. | reverse complement strand
ATAAGCTAAAGAAAGACTTCGCCGGCTACCAGGCTTGGTTGATCTCTGGCAACTTTGAGGCCTTAAAACATGTCGGGCTTCGACCTTCTCGCCGGATTCATTTGTTAAATGGTCAAATCCCCTGTAAATTCCATCGGTACGAATTGTACGAAGGAAGCAGAAAGGCAGAGAAGAAGGCTCAAAATGAAGCAAAAAGCTAGAGCTGCTCTGCTGATTACTGGAATTATTAGTAGATATGGTTTTTCACCGCAGTCTTCAAGTCCTATTTACTGCAGCTTTGATGCTGCTGTCAGCAAGTTTCTGTTTTGCTCAAACTCAAGCCAACAGTTCTCTATTGACTGGAGTCAGTCTGCATTCATCTACTTTCCAGTTTACCCAGAAGGTCTTGCTTTGGAGTGAGCTCCTTCCAAAACAAGTAGCTGACACAGCGTTACCTGCTTCCCTTGCTAGTTTCAAGTCTTGGTCATCTACAGAGCGCCCCTATGCTTACAAAGTTGAAGACCTTGCCTTCTTTTGCCGACTGGAAGTACAGCTTGAGAAAGCAACAAAAATCCCCGTCCGTTTCCGCATTGGTGATGTACAACAAGTTGATTATCTGGAAGGTAAATTTGAAGGCTGGCGCTATGGTTACTAGTCTTCCACCAGTATAGCTATCGTAAAACAACACCATAAGGATTTTGTCCTCGCTGATAGTGAAGTTATCTTAGGAATTTGATCACAATAGATCTACCTCCAAAGAAACTACCGAAACAATCAGCATGTCCGTTACTAGATTTAAGAAACTCCTAGTCGCAAATCGCGGCGAAATTGCCATTCGAGTACTCCGCGCAGCCTCCGAGCTCCAATTGCGCACAGTTGCTCTATACACTTACGAAGACCGCTATAGCTTACACCGATATAAAGCGGATGAAGCTTACCAAATCGGTCCAGATAATGAGCCCCTAAAGCCATATCTGGATATTGAGGAGATCATCAAATTAGCCAAGGAAAAGAATGTTGATGCTATCCACCCAGGCTATGGTTTCTTGAGCGAGAACGTAACTTTTGCGCGCCGGTGCCGCGAAGAAGGTATAGCATTCGTTGGTCCTGCTCCGGAGGTTATGGAGCGTCTCGGAGATAAGGTGGCGGCCAAAGTTTTGGCCAGAAAGGTAGAAGTGCCGCTGATTGAAGACTCGCAAGAGCCCTTGACCACTTCAGAAATCGCGCTAGCCGAAGCTCGTCGAATTGGTTACCCGGTAATTATCAAAGCCGCTGCTGGTGGCGGTGGTCGCGGCATGCGTGTGGTCCGCACGGACGGCGAGTTGGTCCACGAATACAACGAAGCCAAGGGGGAAGCACAAACCGCCTTTGGTGACGGTACCGTTTTCCTGGAAAAATTCATTGAAGAGCCTAAACATATCGAGGTGCAAATACTCGGTGACCATCACGGTAATATCGTGCACCTCTTCGAGCGAGATTGTTCTGTACAGCGCCGTTTTCAGAAGGTAGTAGAGGTAGCACCAAGTATTAATCTTAAGCAGGAAACGAGGGGCAAACTCTACGAATATGCGGTTCGACTGGCAAAGGAGGTAGAATACAGTTGCGCCGGTACTGTAGAGTTTTTGGTAGACCAAGACGAAAGCATCTACTTTATCGAGGTCAATCCCAGGGTCCAGGTGGAACACACCATTACGGAAGAGGTCACGGGCATTGATATCGTCCGTTCTCAGATCCTCATTACTATGGGGTATCCGCTATCGCATAAGACGATTTTCATAAGAAGTCAAGAGGACGTACAACTCAATGGTTTTGCTATTCAGTGTCGGGTAACCACAGAAGATCCGCAGAATAATTTCAAGCCAGACTATGGAACGCTGATTGCCTACCGCTCTGCATCGGGTATGGGGATTCGCCTGGATGCTGGAAGTGCATTCCCTGGTGCCAAGATCAGTCCATATTTCGATTCCATGCTGGTAAAGGTTACGGCTTGGGGTCGGACATTACAAGGGGCCAGCGAACGATTGCACCGTGCCCTTCGGGAGTTTCGTATTCGCGGGGTACGGACCAATATTGGATTCCTGCTAAACCTACTACAGGATCCGACTTTCAAGCAAGGTGCTGCCACTGTCAAGTTCATCCAACAGCATCCAGAACTTCTCACGCCACCGAATTGGAAAGATAGAGGAACAAAGCTTATTAGCTACCTCGCAGACGTCAATATCAACGGTAATGCCGATGTAAAGGCACATGATCCCAAGAAGACCTTTTTGGTCCCAACCATGCCTGCCATTGACCTGGACCAGCCCTACCCAAAGGGCAGCAAAGACCGGCTCAATGAACTGGGTCGAGATGCTTTCTTAGCCGACCTAAAGAAGGACAAGAAGATTCAATACACAGACACCACCTTCCGGGATGGTCACCAAAGCTTATTGGCCACCAGAATGCGGACCTTCGACATGCTGCGCATTGCAGAGCATTTTGCGAAAGCGCATGGTGGTGACCTGTTCAGTATGGAAGTATGGGGAGGAGCCACCTTCGATGTTGCCATGCGCTTCTTGAAGGAAAACCCTTGGCAACGTTTAGCGCTTCTACGGGAGGCTATGCCGAATGTGTTGTTGCAGATGCTACTGCGTGGCTCCAATGCCGTTGGTTATGCTGCTTATCCTGATAATCTAGTAGTCAAGTTTATTGAAGAAGCTGCAGCTACGGGAATAGATGTCTTCCGGATTTTTGATTCGCTCAACTGGATTGAAAACATGAAGACAAGTATCAAGACGGTACGAGAGCGTACGGATAGCCTTGCCGAAGCTTGTCTATGCTACTCTGGAGACATTACCGATCCATCCAAAACGAAGTTCACCCTCCAGTACTACTTAGATCTT
Organism: uncultured Lewinella sp.; assembly: GCA_913057725.1. Classification (GTDB taxonomy): domain Bacteria; phylum Bacteroidota; class Bacteroidia; order Chitinophagales; family Saprospiraceae; genus Lewinella. The sequence goes on along the minus strand of CAJXOS010000061.1, from coordinate 32,416 downwards.
GCGCGTCGACTTGAGGATGCAGGAGCGCACATTATTGCGATCAAGGATATGGCTGGCTTGTTGAAACCATTGGCCGCTGAAATGCTGATTAGTGAACTAAAGCAGGTTGTAGACACACCAATACATCTGCACACCCACGACACCAGTAGCATTCAGTCTGCTACCTATCTGAAAGCCGTCAATGCCGGTGTGGATGTAATTGATGTAGCCATCAGCGCGTTATCAGGCCTGACTTCTCAGCCGAGTATGAATTCATTCGTGGCTATGATGCAGGGGCATGAACGGGAAAATCCGATTGACCTACCATCTCTTAATAAATTCAGTAGTTACTGGGAGGGCGTTCGGAGTTACTACTACCCTTTCGAAACAGAACTGCGTTCTGGCACGGCTAGTGTTTATGAGCACGAAATTCCAGGAGGACAGTACTCCAACCTTCGACCACAAGCTCGTGGTTTAGGACTGGAAGAAGAATTCGAGACCATCAAGGCCAATTACAAAGCGGCAAACGAACTCTTTGGCGAGTTAATCAAGGTGACTCCTTCCTCTAAAGTGGTTGGTGATATGGCCATGTTTATGACCAGTAACGGCCTTAGTAAGGAGGACGTTTTGGCCAAAGGACATAAGCTAGCGTTTCCTGATAGTGTTAAGGCGCTCATGCGTGGCGATCTAGGACAAATTGAGGGTGGTTTTCCTAAGAAAATCCAGGAACTCGTACTTAAAGGCGAAGAACCGTATACAGAACGCCCCAATGCCCACCTCGCACCAATTGATTTCGAAGAAGAGCTCGCTAAATTCCAAGCCGAATTCGGAGAAGATCTAGGCATGCAAGACCTAATTGCCTATTTACTTTATCCAAAGGTTTATCGAGACTACCATGAGTTTAGGGAACAATATGGAGAGGTAAGTAACTTACCAAGTCCAGCCTTCTTTTACGGCTTGAAGCCCAATGAAGAAATCATTGTAGAGATCGGGCCAGGTAAAAACATACTGATCAAATACTTGAACAGCACAGCTGCTGATGAACAGGCTAATCGTCTGGTCTTCTTCACGCTTAATGGTCAAACTCGTTCCGTGCAAATTCACGACAAGAATGAACTGGTAGAAGTCGCGGTTCATCGCAAAGCAAGCGGGGATAAAGAAGTTGGCGTACCACTACAAGGAAACCTCAGCAAGATTCTGGTAGAAGAAGGAGATGAAATTGATGTGAACACACCACTATTCATCATCGAAGCCATGAAGATGGAGAGTACAATTACTGCTCCGGTTGCGGGTGTGGTAAAGAAGATTCACCTCAAAGAAAAGACACTGGTGGAACAAGACGATCTAGTAGTGGAATTGGAGTAAGTAAAAAGGAAAAGCGTACATTGAGAATAAACCTATATCTGCTCTCATGTTACGCGCTTCTTTATTCTCTACGTTCTTATTGATCGTTGCATCAATAACTGCTCAGACCTATGTTATGAGTGGCGATGACATCAATCGTTGTTCAGGCACCTTCTATGATTCTGGTCAATTTGATCCGTACAATCCGCTAGATAGCCTTGAAACAGTTATCTGCCCCACTGGTAGTGATGAGAATCGCACCCGATTAACTTTTGTGCAAATTGACCTCGCAAAAGGCGATAGTCTACGGTTTTTCGATGGCACTGATAATTCAGCACCAGAATTATTTTCACTTACTGATTTAGCTTCAGGGCATCCATTTACCATACAGGCGAGTGCCTCAAATACCAGTGGCTGCCTGACCGTTCGCTTCGTTACAAATGATGACGGCAATGCCGCTGAAGGATGGGAGGCTGGTATCAGCTGTGTACCCACTTGCCAACGAATTGTCAATGAGGTGCAATACGGAATCTCTTCCAGTGTAGAAGGAACAGTTGAATTTTGCCTCGATGAAGAAGTGAGCCTCAGTACTTCAGTCAGCTTCCCGGATAACAATGAAGCCTACGAACAAAGCTTGGACTCGATGGACTTCTATTGGCTTTATGGTGCTGATACCGTCGGTGTCGGCCCTAGTGTCAATTGGCTCCCAACTGCGGAAGGTTTTGGACAGCTCCAGCTGATCAGTGTAGACCAACGGGGCTGCACGAATGTAGATTATAACCGGGTGTGGGCATTTGTTGGGCCTCCTCCAAGTGTTGAGCAAACTGGTCCGGAAGAACTCATGGTTTGTCCAGGTGAAACGGTCGTCTTGTATACTTCCGCATCTGATACTAATCGACCGGGCTTTCAAATTGGTCAAGCCACTGCGGGTGGAGCATTCCCCATCAACAGCGATGATTTTCTCTACATCGATGGTCCAGAAGAAATTAGCTCTACCGTAGTTTTAGAAAACTACCCGGCTAACGCTACATTAGGGACGGACATCTTGCTGGATAGCATTCAGTTCCTATTAGAACACTCTTATGCCGGAGACCTTCAAATAGACATTATTTGCCCGAACGGACAGCTCGTCACTCTAATTGATTACCCTGCCGGTTTGGGCAGTTCAAATTTTGGAGAACCGTTTGCTCAAAGCCCAGTGGATGAACAGACAAAGGACCGCACGCCAGGCATTCCTTATACTTACTCGTTCTCTCCTCAAGCCGACTTTAGTTTTTATGACTTCGACCCCGATGCACCGCTCTACGTATACACCACCGTACCCAGTGCACAAAATGGTGCTTCTTATACCTATGCGGACACGTACTACCCTAGTGGAAGCTATTTGCCAGAGGAATCTCTAAATAGCTTGAATGGATGTCCCTTAAACGGTGAATGGGAGTTCAGGATAACGGATAACCTCGGGCTTGACAATGGCCACTTATTCGGTTAGTCTCTATACTTTAGTGGTACTACTCCCATTGAAGGAGATCCACTCAGCACTACTGTTTGGTCCTGGGAGGACAGTGATGCAATTGTATCTCAAAATAGAGATAGCGTCATCGTAGTTCCTACAGGCTCTGGCACAGAAATACTGACACTGACGGTGGACGATCTGTTTGGTTGTACGATCAGTACGGAGTACCAAATCACGGTGCTGCCATGGAACAATGATATTTGTCAGGGGTTTGCTCCTACCATTCCAGAATTAAGTCTTGACCCTATACTTTGGCCAAATCCCTTTACTGGAGAGATAAACGTCTCTCTGCCAACTGTATCAGAGGATAACTACTGGCGCATTTACTCCGCGAATGGACAATTAATGAGCGAAGGCTCTAATGCCCAGACCTCAATTAATACTGCCAACTGGCCCGCAGGCCTATACTTGTTTCAAATCGTTGATCGAACGACGGGAAGCACTATCGTAGAACGAATGGTGAAACAATAATTCAGAAAACTGTAAATATCAGTAGTTAAGCTGTTAACCTTTCCGGTAAAGGCAGTATCAATAGGGGTCAACAGGATTACGGATTCAAGCACGAATACCGTAATTTTGATGTGAAACACTTGTAAGTAACACTGAATGCTGCTGGACTAGTAGCTCAATTCCAAAAACACCACATCCATGACCTGGATCCCCCGCTTCCTTACCCTGCTAGCGCTATGCCTCTTTACTTCTGTTTCTGCAGCTGATTATTTCTGGATCGGCGGCAGTGGCGATTGGTCTGACATCAGTCATTGGGCCACAACATCTGGCGGCGTCATTACCCATAGCCAAGCGCCAACTGCAGATGACGATGTATATTTTGATGCCAATTCATTTACCGGCCCCGGGCAGACGGTAAGCATGAATACCGACATTATCTTTTGCCGCAGTATCAATTGGCTTGCTGCTACTAATAATCCCACTTTTACGGGTGGCGCCAATGTAACGATGAATGTCTACGGCTCCCTTGACTTTAGTCCGAACATGACATTTAGTTTTGCCGGGCAAATGGTTTTCACCGGAAACACGACCACCAACACTGTCAATTTTGGGACTCACAATGCTGGCCAGGATATCCTCTTCTCCGGCACCGGTGGTTGGACACTGAGCGGTGGTGTGCAAGTAGACAGTGCTTTTGTCTTCAACGAGGGCACCTTGAATACGAATGGTCAGGATATTACCTGCCAATATTTCTACAGTAACACAACCAATACGCGAAGTCTAGATCTGGGAGCTTCCGCTATTACCATCAACGGAGCTACAATTGACCCCTTCAATGGCAACGTACCAGACCAGATTATCCAACCCTTACGCCTGAATGCTCAGAATATGACCATGACGGCTGGAACATCCACTATAGAGCTTACTAATCCAGTTGTAGACATCTGGCTGGAAGGTCCTGGTATCATTAATCTGAATCGAGTCTTTCTTAGTAGTCCCGTTGGGAACAGCAGGATCATTCCCTGGGTGCCAAGTGGAAATGGTGCAGATATTCCAACCATGAACTATGAAGAGCTGGAGTTGGCTCATTTGACACTGCTAAATGGTAGCCCGAGTATTGGCAATCTTATTCTGTATCCAGATCAGCGTTATCTGTTCGAGGGTGGCGAAACCTTTACCCTAGGACAAATCCAAGCAGTTGGTAATTGCCTGGAAAGCATTGCCATTGAATCTACCGATGGTGGCACGCCAGTCAGCTTTACTACTACCAATGCCATTACAGTCGACTTTGTATCTCTTCGGGGCGTCAATGCGCAAGGGACTGGAAGCTTCACCGCCAATAATGCAGTTGATTTAGGTAATAACAATGGCTGGACGATTAATCCGCGCCTATCACAAGACTTTTACTGGGTTGGTGGAACCGGACTCTGGAATGATCCAACCAACTGGTCCTTCACTAGTGGTGGTGCCAGCAGTGGCTGTATCCCCTCACAATTGGACGACGTGTACTTTGATGCCAACTCCTTCAATGCTGGAGGCCAAACAGTTACGATCAATGTAGAAAATGCCTACTGCCGAAGTATGAATTGGACAGGAGCGACCAACAATCCGTCCTTGGCGGGCCCTAGCAATAATGCATTGCGGCTGGGAGGCTCACTCACATTCATCCCAGCTATGCAGAATGTCTTTGATGGTGCGCTTTTCTTTGAATCAGATGAGCTGGGTAATACGATTACTACAGCGGGACAACCCATAAACTTTGACCTCAATTTTTCCGGTGTAGGCGGAGAATGGACCTTAATGGATGATCTTTATGTAGAGCAAAACATCTACTTCACCTCAGGTACTTTGCGTACGAATGATGTATTCATTGACGCCAATCGATTCTATTCTGAATTTCCGTTTCAGCGGCAGCTATTCCTGGGCTCTTCCCTTGTACAATTGAATCTCAGAAATGTGTTTGCGCCGATCTGGGAGATTAACACCAACAACCTTAACCTCGATGCCGGCAACTCAACCATTGAGGTCACAGGGTCCTTCTCTGCACTCTTCCGCACCGAAGGAACAGAGACGGCAGCCTATAACAACATCATATTCCGATCATTTGAAGGTCGCTTCTTCTCCTTGATAGATTTTCCGGGCACTGATGTTACCGTAGACTCCTTATTCTTCTATCAGGAGGGTTTTATCTCTGGTAACCACACCATCAACTATTGGTACATGGCTCCTGGCCACAACTACGAGTTTGTGAGCAGCGTCCGCCAAACGGTGACAGAATTAGATGCTAACGGAAACTGTCCTGATGGCATGATCTACATTCGGTCGGCCAGCTATGGCTATTCTACTCAGTTTGAGATCGATAATGACCATACCTTTGAACGCCTATACCTGCACGGAATAGAACAGATAGGCACAGGAAACCTGCAGGCCAATAACTCTGTGGATGATGGCGGCAACACCAACTGGAACTTTACTGAGCTCACTGGCCGAACACTCTACTGGGTGGGTGATAGTGGAGAATGGACCGATGAAATTCACTGGTCGCTAAGTTCTGGTGGCCCAGGAGGAGAATGTATTCCAACGCCACTTGACAACGTCATATTTGACGCCAACTCCTTCAATAGCGCATTCCCGTTTGTGTTCAATAGTCTGGGAAGCACCATGTATTGCTATGATATGCATTGGCAAGCAGGAGTTGTCAATATGCCCAACTACAATGCCAACTACCTAGACATATTTGGGTCATTGACCATTGAAACACCGATGGAATGGAATGTTACCTTCATCGGCATGCGTGGCAGCGGTGACCATACCATAACTACTACTGGAGTACGTTTATTCACCATGTGGGTTGATGGTACCGGCACATTCACTTTGCAGGATTTTCTAGATATCAATTCCATTCGCTTTGCCCGAGGCACCTTTGATACCAACAACCAGAACATCAGGGCAGTCGACATGGGTGGCAATTCCCTCAGCAACGAGAAGACGCTCATATTCAATGACTCTTATATTGAGTTGACGGGGCCAAACCCAAATCCATTCCTAGGTACATTTTCGATCACTTCGGATCTAACCACAGTAATACCTGGGAATTCGGTCATCGAATTAACACACCCTAACTCGGGATTCGAAACCACTTATCCGCTGACTTTCAACAACGTTATTTTCTCTGCTCCAGACGGTGATGTATTTGTGGAAACGAGTGGGAGTACCTTCAACCTCATTTCTTTTAGCGGAAGCGCAGAAATGGTAGGCTTTTCTACTACGGATACGTTATTCTGCGCTCCTGGTAAGAACTACATATTTGAAAGTGGCCAGACGCAAACCATCAATGAATACTGGCAAATCATTGGTAACAATTGTACGCCCATTGGTTTATCCGCTAGCGTCATCGGCAGCCTTGCAGATGTGAGTATGCCAGCCCCTGGGGAAATACTCGCTGACTTCATTCAAATGCGCGATATCCGTGCGCAAGGAGGTGCCGACTTTCTGGCCGGCGCCCGAAGTACAGACATTGCCAATTCGAATGTAGGATGGACTTTTGACAGCGCGCCTGAATTCATTGATGTGGGCTTCCTGGGCCCAGACCAGGCCCTTTGTAACGGCGAACCGGTAACTCTAGACGCCTACTCCTTCTCGCTAGGAGAAACCTATCTATGGCAAGATGGATCAACGGACGCTACCTTGACCGTCGATCAATCCGGCACCTACGCTGTGGAGGTTACTTTCCTGAGCAACTGCATCATTCGAGATACGATTGAGGTGGTGGCGGCACAAGACTTTGATGTTGACTTGCCCGATGACCCGGTCCTGTGTGAGGGTGAAACCTTGGTTCTCCAACCCGGAATTACGATCAGTGGTGCAACCTATACCTGGCAGGACGGTTCAGAGGATCCTACTTTCGCGGTCTCTGCAGCAGGTGAATATTTCGTAGAAGTCAGCATTGGTGGATGTACCGATGCAGACACAACCATGGTAAGTGTGAATAGCTTCCCTGATCTGGACTTAGGGCCTGATTTAACCCTGTGCGATGGAGAAGAGTTTACCCTATCTTCCAATGTTACCGCTGACACCTACCAATGGATAGATGGAAGTAACGGCATGATGTTTTCTGGCAACGCTGGCGGAGTTTATTGGCTGCAAGCTGCAAACGATGTTTGTGCCATTCGCGATAGTGTAACCGTCATCTATAACCCAATTCCAAGTGTGGAGTTAGGAGCTGACACTTTACTCTGTGATCAAGACAATTATCAACTACAACTTCCTGCTGGAGGAGTTAGTTACTCCTGGCAGGATGGAAGTATGGGTAATACCTTCCTTGCGTCAAGTACTGGATTGTATTGGGTGGAAGGAGAACGGCTCGGATGTAGTGCCAGGGATTCCATTAACCTGACATTCCAGGATAATCCGGAGATAGAATTTGGAGATGAAATTTTCGGGTGCAACGGAGATGTTATTAGCCTCTCTTCTCCAGTTGTTGCCGATGCCTACATGTGGAGTGATGGCGATATGGATGCCGACTTCTCTACAACTACAGCTGGTTCCTATTACTTAGATGCCTCTTTCGGTCAATGCACCGTACGCGAATTCTTTGAGGTTATCTTGAGTGACTTTCCAACCATTACACCATTAGGCCCTGATCAGGATCTATGTGAAGGGACAACATTGACGCTAACGGCGAATACTGATCTTGGTACTATCACCTGGCAAGATGGAAGTACCAACACCACTTTTGAGGTCAGCACAGCTGGCAGTTATGCCTATCAAGCGGATAATTTGGGATGTGTAAGTAGCGACACCATTCAAGTCTCTATAATCGATCTACCGGATTTAGACATCGAAAACAATTACGGCAGCTGTGAAGGCGAGACGTTTAGCCTTACTACCACTATGATGGCCGATGACTACAGTTGGAGTAACGGAGATATGGGCCCCACATTTATGAGTACAGTTCCCGGCACTTTTACCTTAACAGCAACCATCGGACAATGCGAACTCATGGGCAGCTTTGAATTGGAATTTGTTCAAGCGCCAGTGGTAGACTTAGGCATGGATCAAACAGCCTGCGATGGGGAATCAGTTCTATTGGATGCCGGCCAAGATGGAACTTGGCAGGACGGTACAGTAACCGATGTATTTGTGGCGCAGCAAAGTGGCACCTATACCGTCGTAGTAAGCAATAGTGGTTGTTCTGCCAGCGACAGTGTTGTTCTAGACTTCTTACCGAGTCCATCTTTCAGCTTAGGTGACGATCAAACCGCTTGTGAAGGCGAACCTTTAACATTGAGTGCACCTACAGGTCTAGGAACCCTAAGCTGGGATGATGGTACTGATGTGCAGGATCGTCCTATTTCGAATACCGGCATTTACTGGCTGGAGGTAACTGCCGCTAACGGATGCGCAACACGCGATTCCGTATCAATCAGCTTTGCCCCGCTACCTCTACTTGAGTTAGGCCCTGATACCGTTGTATGTGATAATTTGACCTTCCAAATCAAGCCACAGGTCGGAACAGGTATTCTGCGTTGGTTTGATGGTAGTACAGCTGATATTTTCACGGTAGAATCACCAGGAATTATTACTGCTACCTTAGACAATGATGGTTGTATTGCATCAGATGCTATTCTAGTAGAGTTCAAAGAGTGTACGGTGTTTCAGGCATTCTTACCCAATGTGTTTTCCCCGAATAACGATGGCGTAAACGATGAATTTCGTCCACAATTTGATCCATCGATTCAGGTAGAGGAATACGAACTACAAGTTTTTGATCGCTGGGGTAATCAGCTCTTTGTTAGTGATCAATTAGATCAAGGATGGGAAGGAAGAAGCCAGGGAGATCTACTACCGCAAGGGGTGTACGTCTTTTTTATTAATATTACCTACACAGATGACCTGGGAACTAACTCCGAGGTCATATCAGGAGATATTACTTTGCTTCGATGATTAGAATAAACCTTTGGTCAAGTCCGCGGAATATTTCCACGGCACTTATGTACAGTTTTGCCCAGCGTGCAGATACTACCGTCGTAGATGAGCCTTTATATGCCTACTATCTAACGAATACTGATAGTGAAGCAGAGCATCCTGGAGTTCCGGAGATTTTGGCCAGCCAATCTTCAAGTGGAGAGGAGGTGGTCCGCGAAGTTATTTTGAGCGACCACTACCCTACTCCAGTGGTGGTCCACAAGCAAATGACCCACCACCTACTAGATTTGGATCGGAGTTTTTTACATCAATGCCAGAATGTATTGTTGATTCGTGATCCAAGGGCGATTCTTGCGTCCTATACCAAGGTGGTGCAAGCTCCTACCCCGTACGACATTGGGATTCCGCAACAGATTGATCTCTACCAATACCTGCGAAAGCATGACTTGCTTTCAGCGATTGTAGATACGTCTATTCTGCTACAAAATCCCACTCAAGTATTGGATCAACTCTGTCAGCAAGTTGGAATTCCATTTAATGAAAGCATGCTTTCCTGGGAGGCTGGCGCGCGCGCTGAAGACGGTGTTTGGGCACCCTATTGGTACCACAATGTTCATAGCTCCACCGGCTTTAAGCCCTATGTGAAAAAGGAAATCGATTTACCAGATCACTTGGAGGAATTAGCTAGCAGTTGTCTCCCTACTTATCAGGAGTTATTGGCAGACGAGCTTTGTATAAAATTGAGGAGCTAGGCTAGGTAGTCCAGTCACCACTAAAAACGAAATCAGCAGGTCCGCAAAGCCAGATGTGCTTAAAGATATTGCCATCATAAGACAATTTCACCTCCAGCTGCCCCCCTTTCGCCTGAACGGGTACGGTGAAATCACCCCTTTCACCACTTCGTACAACAGCCACAATGGCTGCGGCAGTGACGCCCGTTCCACAGGCTAGTGTTTCCGCTTCAACACCACGCTCGTAGGTGGCAATCTCTACCTGATTGGCGCTGCCACAAACAAAATTAATATTACTACCTCCTGGTGCGAATTGGTCGTGCTCTCGCAGTATCCGTCCTTCATTATCGACGTCAACGGAAGCTATTTCGCTGCGCCATTGTACAAAATGAGGTGATCCTGTATCCAGGAAATAGCCATCCAATACCTCCTCTACAGTGGCAACGTCTAGCATCTCTAATTCCACCCAATTATCGGCAGTAATTCTAGCTCGATGAGGTCCATCTACGGCCAAGAAATGTGTTTCTTCTTGAACGTAACCCAAGCGCTTCGCAAAAGCAGCGATACAGCGTCCACCATTGCCACACATGCTGCTCAGTCGACCATCTGAATTGTAATAACGCATATAGAAATCATAGTCTGGATGTGGTTCTAGCAACATCAGACCATCCGCGCCGATTCCAAATCGTCGGTCACATAGACGAGCAATATTTTCGACCGATGTGTCTTGCAGTACTGGACCTTGCAAGTGGTCGAAGAGAATGAAGTCATTCCCTGCCCCCTGGTATTTATAGAAAGGTATCACTGGCTGGAATTATGATCAGCGTTTATGGAGTATTGGAAGTCCTAAAAGTCTTCCCAGAAATCACTAAACAAGTTCCAGATGTCTTCGGTTGGCGGCGGTGCAGTGATGGTGACCGGTTCTTTCTTTACTGGATGGATAAAAGAAAGAGAGCGACAATGTAGGTGAATACTACCATCGCGATTGCCTTCTGGGGCTCCATACTTCATATCGCCACGAATAATGGTGTTATTCTTAGCCAGCTGCACACGGATTTGGTGTGGTCTGCCGGTCCCTAACTTGACCTCTTGCAAAACATGAGAAGCAATGCGGCCCAGCACTTTGTATTCCAACTCTGCCTTCTTAGCGCCCTCAGATCGTCGGCTCATGCGATCATAGGCCTTAGCACGGTTTTTCGTCTTGTCCTTGAGGATGTAGTGCGTAAGCTTTCCCTCTAGAGGCTCTGGCTGTTCTAAGGTAACGGCCCAGTACAGTTTTTCGATTTCCCGCTGCTTGAACAGCTCATTCATGCGGGTCAGTCCCTTGCTGGTGCGGGCGTACAGTAGTACTCCACTCACCGGGCGATCCAAGCGATGAATCGTTCCCAGGAAGACGTCTCCTGGTTTATTATATTGGATCTTGATATATTGCTTGACAAAATCAGCCATCGTCATATCCCCGGTCTGATCCCCTTGAACCAGGTATCCAGCAGGCTTGTTAATGGCTATAAGATGATTGTCTTCGTAGAGCACCTGTAAGTGCATACTGTCAGATTTAATTGAACGGCAAAATTATGAAATTATCCCTTGGCTTTTCGCCATGTCCCAATGACACTTTCATTTTTGATGCACTTGTGCACAACAAGATCGATACGGAAGGTCTCGAGTTCGATGTTGTATTGGCTGATGTGGAGGAATTAAACCAGAAAGCCTTTGCGGGAGATTTGGATATTACCAAGCTGAGTTACCACGCTTATGCCTACCTCACCGACAAGTATGCGCTACTAGATTCGGGCTCTGCTTTGGGTCGAAATTGTGGTCCGCTACTTATCGCTAAACGGTCTATCACACAAGCCGAAATAGAAAAAGGACCAATTGCCATCCCCGGAAAATATACCACAGCCAACTTCCTGCTGAGCATGGCCTATCCTGCGGCACAGAATAAGAAGGAGTTGCTGTTTTCTGATATTGAGCAAGCTGTTTTGAATGACGATGTGGTAGCTGGACTGATCATCCATGAAAACCGCTTTACGTATCAGGACAAAGACCTGGTCAAGCTGAGGGATCTGGGCGAGTTCTGGGAAGGCTCCACTGGCCACCCGATTCCCTTAGGTGGCATCGTAGTCAATCGCAATCTTCCAACGGAAATTCAGCAAAAGGTCAATCGGGTGTTAGCAAAGAGTGTGGCTTTCGCACAAAAACAGCCGGAGGCTACACGGGAGTACGTAAGCGCTCACGCGCAAGAAATGGACGAGGAAGTCATGTATGCACACATTGGGCTCTATGTCAATGACTTCACCCGTGATTTAGGAGACGAGGGCCGATCAGCTGTTAATTTCTTGTTTTCCGAGGCACAACGCCTGGCCGTAGTTCCCTCCATTACCAATGAAATCTTTGTTCCAAACTAGCACCCTCACCAACTTAGTGCGCAGGATTTAATTCACTTATCACCGGCCTTCGGGAATTCTTTTTCGGGCTTCGATGTTATTAAAGCTTCGAATCTCTTACAATTCCCGACTCATGAATCAGGCTATCTCCACAACACCTTCGCAAACACTCTTTCAGAGTTTTAAACAGATCGTATTGTACTGGGCAGCAGCAGCTCGTCCATTCCGATGGTACTTTGTTGGCATCTATGCCGCCTATGCGGTAGGCATTACAGCAGAACACGTCCTAATCCCAATTTTCTACCAGAAAATCGTGGATGGAATGGTGCTTTCACCAACGGAAATGAGTGAGGCTGCAGTGAGCAGTTCTTATGCGGCATTGATCACCTACATTTGGTACGTGGGTATTTTATCTGCTACCCGAATAGGTATGTACAGACTAGGCGATTGGTTCTTTGACTACTTTCGATTAGGAACCGTCCGAAACCTGGAAAACGGCATGTTTGGCGACTATCTCCGGCACGGCCGGAAGTTTTTCGTCAACAACTTTGCTGGTTCACTCTTAAACGACCACCGGCAAATGCGCAGTGCCTTTGATGTCTTTATGGATCATGGCACTTTTACTTTTTTCTGGTGGCTCATTGTCTTCACCGGAAGTTTAGTTGCACTAGCTATTGTCTTTCCAATTGGAGCCATTGGCATCCTGGTTTGGTTTGCATTGTATCTGGTTATCGCAATACTGATTTCCAAGAAGAAGCTGTATCACGAACGAAAAGTGTCAAAACTGAACTCAAGTATGACTGGCTTACTCGCTGACAACCTGAGTAATGCCATGACCATCAAAACCTTTGGTGCAGAAAGACGTGAACAACGACATTACGGACACCGCAATGAAGTGCGGCACCAGGCACGGCATCGCAACAAGTACTGGAGCCGTTGGCGGAACGGACTCCAAGGCATTATGCTCATCATTCTGGATGTAGGTATCCTGGGTGTGGGTGCATACTATTGGATGATTGGTAAAATCAGTCCTGGAATCATCGTTCTGATCCTTTACTACGCCAATAGTATATCATCTGAAGTATGGAACTTCTCTCGAATGATCAACGCCATGACGCAAGCCTACGCGGATGCAAATAAATTCATGGAGCACATTCGAGTACAACCAGATATTCGCGACCCACAAAAGGCCAGTCAAGATGGTATTAATGCCGGTGGAATCCAGTTGGAAAACATTGGTTTCACCTATCCAGAGGGTGCTAACGTTTTCAATGATTTCGACTTGGAAATCCACCCAGGTGAAAAGGTAGGTATCGTAGGCCCAAGTGGATCCGGCAAGTCTACCATTGTCACCCTTCTTCAAAGGCACATGGATGTACAGAAAGGTGCCATATTGATTGATGGCGTAGACATTAGGCGACTGCCACAGGCCTACCTGCGATCAAAGATTTCGCTGGTACCACAGGACCCAAGTTTATTCCACCGCAGCTTGAGGGAGAACATTGCCTACGGCAAGCCAAAAGCTAGCATGGAAGAGATTATTGCAGCGGCACGTAAAGCGCAGGCTCACGAGTTCATCATGGAAACGCCTCAAGGGTACGAAACCATGGTGGGTGAACGAGGCATTAAACTCTCAGGTGGTCAGCGGCAGCGAATTGCTATTGCCAGGGCTATTCTGGAAGCAGAGTCCGCACCGATCGTGATTTTTGACGAGGCCACTAGTTCTTTGGACAATGTAGCGGAAAAGGAAATCCAGGCAGCTATCGACGCGGCCTTATCAGATTCCGAACGAACAGGAATTATCATTGCCCACCGACTTTCCACGCTACGGAATGTGGATCGCATTTTGGTCTTGGACCAAGGGCAAATCGTAGAGCAAGGCACTCATCGCACACTTATGCTGCAAGGTGGGCTATACGCCAAGCTCTACACCAGCCAGATGATGGAGGTATAGGAAGCCTACACCTCCAGTTTCTCTTGACGTGGCAGTAACGCTTCTTTTTTGGAGCTGTACTTTTCCGTGTCACGCAAGATCCGACTAAGTAAGCGAATGGCGTGCGTGATGTAAAGACCTTTGTTGAGCATCACGCACTCCGCTTGAATAGCATTCACCACATCGGTAATCTCTGAGCGAGATGGCAACCCCTTCTTTGCTAGACTCTCTAACACTTGCGTAGCCCAAACTACTGGGATATGTGCAGCATTACACTTGGAGACGATTTCCCGTTGGATTAAGCCAATATTATTCCAGCCAGTCTCCACCGCCAAGTCCCCTCGTGCGATCATGACACCGATATAGCGTGTTTGCATTGCCGCCAGCAATATTTCTGTAAGGTTATTGTATGCCCGACGTGTTTCGATCTTCAAGATGATGCTTAATTTGTCTAATGCATCATGCTTGCGGAATTCTGCCAACAATTCCTCTACATCTTCTGCCGAGTTCACGAAGGAGAAATTGACTACATCTGCGTGCTCTGCTACAAAGGCCAGATCTTCTTTATCCTTTTCGGTAAGTCCACTTATACCCAAGTCAGTGGTTGGAAAGTTAATACCCTTTTCTGCTTTGAGTTTAGCCCCATTAATCTTCGCGCGAGTGATCTTTACTCGGAACGCATCTGGATTCTTCTGTAAAATCTCGCCGGTAATCTTGCCATCATCAAATAGTATAACTTCACCTTCTTCTATCCTTTCGAATACTTCCGGTAGTTGACAAGATACGTGCGCCTCCTTTTCTACTTCGCCATCTTCATTGATAATGGCGGGTTCTCCATCCCGTGGGTCTTTATGAATGAGTAGAGTATCTCCCTCTCGCAAAATGAGTACTTGCTCCAGCGGTGTTACATCGCCTAAAGAGAAGATTGGAAGGTCATTTCGGTCCGTTTTAACTTCCATACCTGTAGCCAGATAGCAAGTTTCGTAGGCATGCAGTTGTACTTGCCCTGGACTCGTAGCGACCACCTTAAGACTGCGTTGCTTATCCCGAGTATCTGTTACCTCCAGTTTATCCCCGACCTGCAAAGTTTGCAATACATCCCGAGCTACGGGGAAAGTCTCATCCGGCGCATCTTCGGCCACCTGATCTACCAGGTATACTACCGAAGGTTGAATGATATGTCCTTTACGATCGCGTTCCGGTTTACATTTTCGCAGTTTGGGTCCCGGGGCTATTGTACCCGTACGAATCTTGGGGCCAGCCAAGTCCATCGCAATTTTCACGTTACGTCCGTTGGCCGTGGCAGCCTTTCGTACATTATCAATAATTTTCTTCCAGGTTTCCGGGTTATCATGGGCGCAATTCACGCGGGCGCAATTCATCCCATCCCTTACCATCTGTTCTACCAACGGGTAATCATAAGCAGCTTCTGTTGGTTGGGTAACCATGATACGCACTCGCCTACCCTTAGAGCGATATCCAAGTACGGATTTAGTATGGCTAGCCAACAGACGGTTGGCTTTCTTTACCGAATAACCAGAACGGCGGGCCTTCGGTGGTTTCTCGCCAAGAAGTTTATGAAGGATAAACAATGCGTTGTGAAGACTGGCCATAACATGCCCCTCCGCATTCGCTAGTCGACTTAGGCCAAGATTACGGAGTTGCTTTTGCACTCCTCGTACATCAAATTGACGAAATGCCTGATAGTGTAAAAGGCTTCGCGCACTCTCTTTGTAGGTATCACAAACAGCATCAATCTTATCTTGAGAATTAACTGCTTTGTCTTCAATTGTAGATTGCAGCTCTTCTAATTGCTCAATGAGCAAAGCAATCTTTTGGGGCTTCAATTTCATGTGATAAAGTTACGGGAAAATCGTGTTCCAAATCTGAAAAAAGACCAAACCATACCCCCTTAGATTTGTTGCATTGATGCAAATCGACAATACATGGACGTACTAACCGAAAATAAGCTTCAGGTACGCACAGAGAAGCTACTTTCTGCACTGGCCGAGGGCCTATACGAACGAGACACCGCCATCCGGCTCTCCTTTCTCGCCACGATTGCTGGAGAGAGTATCTTTTTGCTCGGCCCTCCGGGAGTTGGCAAGAGCCTCATTGCTCGCCGTTTGAAGTACGCCTTTGCTGATGGTACTAACTTCGAGTACCTGATGAGTAAGTTCAGTACGCCTGATGAAATCTTCGGTCCGATTTCGATTAAGAAACTAAAGGAAGAAGACAAATACGAGCGCCTAACAGACCGCTACTTACCTGGTGCTAATATTGTTTTCCTTGACGAAATATGGAAGGCCGGACCGGCCATTCAAAATGCGTTACTCACCATTTTGAACGAGAAGATCTATCGAAACGGTGATCAAGATTTGGAAGTGGATATACGAGGAATCATCACGGCATCCAACGAACTACCGCCTCGCAATCAAAGCCTCGCTCCTATCTGGGATCGCTTTTTGATTCGTTTAGAAGTTGGCAAGATTCGCAACTTCCAGAATCTTGTCGATATGATGGTCAGTACAGAAGACGTCTATGAAGATGGTGTTGCTGCTGATCTAAAGCTCACCAAAGCAGAATTGGATAAATTTAGCACCTCAATCGATTCTATTGAGGTACCCGCAGAAGTATTGAATACCCTGCAGTTGGTGATGCACAAGATTGAAGAATTCAATCAAAAGCCCAATAATACGGATCGTCAGATTCGGATTTATGACCGTCGCTGGAAAAAGATCATTCGGCTTCTTCGGTCCTCCGCCTTCTTGAATGGTAGAGCGCGCGTTGACCTAATGGATTGTTTCTTGATGGAGCATTGCCTTTGGAGTTATCCTGAACATCGAGAAGTGGTCCGAGAAATAATTACTGATGCGATACGGAAACATGGCTATTCATTGGCCATTAATCTAAACGCACTTAAGCAGGAAGTCGCAGATTTTGAAGAGGATGTGGATCGCGAAATTCGGATCAAGAACACAATCGTTGAAGACCAGCTGCTACCGGTCCATGAGCGCTACTATCAACTAGAAAAGCACAGCACTCAATTCAACGGCGAGTTGATCTCTATCGATCAGTTCCGCCAATTGTCTACCGACGATGATGCAGTCACCAACTTTTACGATCAAGATCAAAACTTGATCAACAGAATCAAGACGCGGAAGGGTGCCAAAGAAAACACGATTGTGACCAATTTCAATGGTCAACTACAAACGTTTGCTTTGATGACTAGTCAGTCTGAGCGAACAGAAATCATCTACAAGAAACCCCACGCAGTAGTGGCCAGTTTTTGGGATGAACGTTACAAGAAGCTAGTCCATTACATCAATCAGCAACAGGAGCATATCCAAGTGCATGAAGAGAACGAGTTGGCCGAATTAGAACACCACCTATTTGTGGATTCCGAATGGGCTGAGGTGGTCAAAGCCAACCTAGAAGAGGTGAAACTCGCTTTACAGAACCTACAACTGCGTCTGGAGAAACTGCAGTACAGTTACGCTGAAGTGAGAACCGATGGCTAAGATGCGAATCAACGAAAAGCTGGAACAGGAATTTGAGCGTTTCATCGAGTTCGGAAACTTGCTGGATCGCCGTTCCAGGCGATATCTGGTTGCCTTCTTTCGGCATAAGTTAGAGGGTGGTGTACTGGAAAGTCCAGACTTGAATGACCAATATTTTCAATACTTCCGTCGTGCATTGGATCAGATTTTGAGTGTAGGCGGTTTACTCCCCTTGCTACTGAAGAATGAGCGAATTGCGGAACATGTAATCCTGGATACGCTTTACTGGATGCGAAAGACTTTTGCTAAGGTCCGGACTAAAAACCCGTATCAAAAGGAAGAAGAACTACTCAAAGGCTGGGCGGTAACTCCATTAAAGGCTTTTAAGGATCGTCATCCATATCTACTCAATTTCCTGAGCGGTCATTATGAAAAAGAAGAACTCAATACCGATTTCTATGCGGATCGATTTAAGTCTTTCTTAAGCGTCCCGCTAGCGGAGCAAAGTGAAGAAGAACGACAGAAGTTCGAGCTGATATTTACCGATCTTCTTTCCCAGTGGGATGCGCTGCTTCAAGCAAAAATCCTGGCCTACCAGCTTACTAAATTCGAAGAAGAACAAGCGCAATATAGTGACCTACTGGAGGCCAAGGTGAGTGGTTACAAAAAGATGGAAGACCTCTTCAAGCCCGTCACCCAATACCTGGGCTGGGATATGTCTCGTGAACTGTGGAATGATTCCTCCTTCGATCTCCTCGAACACTACGAGGAGTTGCTACAGGATGAGTCTTCTGTCCGGGAACTTGTGGATATGCTTGGTGAGATGGCAGAAGCTGAAATCATCATGGAAGAGGAAACCTTCGAAAAAACCATCGTACGAAAAGAGTGGATTGTTGATGAGGAATCAAGGAGCGAAATAACTGGCGTTCATGAAAGCCAGGATTTGAGCAATCTCCTCAGCTCCGAGGCCAGCCTACTTAGTGATAGAACAACAGAGTCTCTTTTCTTGAAAAAATACGTTGACAAGCAACTATTGACCTTCCGCTACGACGACAAGCGCCTAGTCAACAGCAGGGATAACATCATGGAGGTGCACCAGCGTGTCCAGAGAAAAGAAAAAGGTCCGTTCATAGTACTGGTGGATACTAGTGAAAGTATGCACGGTCGGCCAGAACAGATTGCCAAAGTTTTGTGTCTGGGCATCTTAAAAATGGCTATTCAAGACAACCGCCGCGCTTATCTCATTAATTTCTCGATTGGTATTCAGACCATCGACTTATACGACATCTATAATTCCTTGGAGGAGGTCGCAAAGTTCCTACGTATGTCCTTCAATGGTGGTACCGATGCCTCCCTTGCCCTTAGCGAATCTATTCGGCAATTACGGAGCAACGACTACGAAGATGCAGACGTACTGATGATCTCCGACTTTATCATGTACCGCATCGACCGAGATGTATTGGATGATATTCGTTATTTCCAGCAAAACAAGGGCACAGAGTTTCATAGCCTAACCCTGTCTAAAGAAGCCAATAGCGAGATCCTGAAGCGCTTTGACACCAATTGGCTGTACAACCCCAATCAAAAAGGAATCATAAAAGAGCTAACCCGAGGCTTGCGTACTATTGGAGAACGTAACTAGGTTACTGAAACGCCCGACGGCCATCCGCGTTGTTACGCTGATAAGGCACCTTAAGGAAGTCTAGCGTACCTGGCTTCACTCGTAAGTAGAAGTTGTAAGTATTACGCGTAGGAGCCCAGTTAAAGCCCATCTCCCAACAGTGAAGATCCCGGCGAAGGCCCAGATAAGGATAGGTTGTAGATTTGCGTACAAAGTCATAACCAATCGATCCAATATCTACATCCCAATTTGGCGTCAAGGCCAAACTACCACGTAATTCTATACTGTGGGTTGTCATATTGAATTCATCACGATCGGCGCTAACTGGTTCCACACGAAAGGCCATATTGTGGCGGATAGAGAAGTTCTCAAACAGGCTTAGAAAGTCAGTCTCCTCGACAGGACGAAGATCATTCCCTTCTCGGTCAACAGACTCAACCACATCTTCTTCTTTCCCTTGGAAGAGTGCCCGGATTTTTCCTACCGTCAGATTGGTGTTCAACCGGAAGGTAGCATCAAAGAACTCAAAGAGCTTACCGTTTTCCGATAAGGTGGTTCGATTAACCCTCCTGAACACACCGGGACTGGTCTCTTCCCTCACCAGTGGGTCAAAAGTAGAGCTAAAGGAGAAGGTAGTCGCCCCTTTGAATAGACGTGTAGTACCCGTCACCGATATCGGTGACCAGTTTAAACTATCTGCCGCAAAATTGTAAAAGCCGTTGATGTAAATATTATCGAAGATCTTGACATTACGGTCGGTGGAGTCCTTCTTGGAGAAGAGTTTTGCCTCGAATATGTTGGTGATACTATAGTTCAGCGACATTTGGTTTCCACTCGTTGGAGGGCCACCAAAAATACCATCTCCGAAACGGTTAATGATCCGGTCCCGGGTAGGATCATCTGGTGCTAGCGTATCGGCTAGCATTAGGAAGTAGTTGTTATTATTCAGGTAGTCTGGCGCGTAATTCAACGATACCGTTGGCTTAATCACGTGCCGCAAACCTCTGATCTTACCCTTCTGCCGCAGATAGGTACCAAAAATCTGAGTAGTCAAACTCAAATTAGCCGAGTAAGTCCGAAAACTGGAAAACCCTGGGATGGTATCAAAGTTATACGTACCAAAATCGTTTGGGACCAGCTCCACGTCGCCAGTTGCTGGATCAATGACCTCAATAAAGGTTGTATCTGAGGGATCGTATTGCCCGTCCAGTTGCTCCATGTACCAAACTTCCCGGAAATTGACGCCCGGGTTCAGGTTAAAGTACTTCAGCAATTTAAACGAGGTACCAGCACTAGCAGTGTGCTGCATACCATAGCGAGCATTACTCAAGGTGGTCTGCTCAAAGAAGGCTGTATCCGGTGCTGTGAAGTTAGCACGTGCCTCATTGGTGTAGCGAACCGTAATGTCTTCGTACCAACGCTTTGCACCAATTCGTTCCTTGCGGCGAAACGGATATAAGGCCTGGGTCTGGAATTGAAAAGTCGGAAAGTCCACCGTCATATTCCGGGTACGCGTATTCTGGCTGTGACGGAAGGCCACACTCATTGACATCGGCTTATCCGTCCAGTTTCTGGAGAAGGTAAAGTTCGAATTAATCACATTCGTTCCAACCGAGCGGGCGTCGTTGAATACACGCTGCTGGAAGTTATTCGTCTGGAAATTAATGGATCCACCTAAACGATTCATCGGGTGCGCTGCGGCATCCTGATTATGCGACCAGTTAAGATAAATACCATTGTTTCTGTTAAATACAGACTCCTGCACCGGATTGTTATCTGGCCCCAATACCACTTCCCCCGTTTCTGGATCTGTAACTGTGACAATTTGTTCTTCTCGGCGGCTATCGTAACGCAAATTGAAGTTACCATTATAGCCATAGCGTTTACGATATTGAACTGTAGCACCAAGACCATAGGTCCCCTCCAGGTA
This sequence comes from uncultured Lewinella sp., assembly GCA_913057725.1. Classification (GTDB taxonomy): domain Bacteria; phylum Bacteroidota; class Bacteroidia; order Chitinophagales; family Saprospiraceae; genus Lewinella. The sequence continues at coordinate 11,097 of CAJXOS010000061.1, read as the reverse complement.
GATATCCCCTGCTACCGTTAGGTTAAAATTATCCCCTAGCGGGAAAAACCATCCGACCTGTTTCAATCCAAAACCCCATTGTTCTGAGTATTCATAGTCTCTTGGAAAAATCAACCCAGTGCTTCGGCCACTGGATGCCGGGAAGAATCCAAATGGTAGGTATAGTGGAGTTGGCACACCCATAATCTCCAGATTAGATGGACCAACAATTACCAGCTTATTGGGAATAATCTTTTGCTTGGTACAGCGGATTCCGAAATGCGGATGATCGGCGGTACAAGTGGTTAGGATAGCATCCTCACTATAGATTACATCATTTGCAGTAGTATCCCCAGGGGGTGCGCTGATGAATTTAGAGCGGGTACCTTTCACACGAATATCATCTTCTTGTGTGACCGCATCGTAAACGATTCCTTTCCGGGAATCGAAATTATACCGCATCCTGTTCGCAACGAAAGTGTTCTCCCCTTCGGTAAACTCTGGTTTCCCCTCCAGGACTCCAGTCGTATCATTCCGCACGGCCTGAGCTAGCACTTCACTCTTTGCCCAGTCCAACTCGATATAATCTGCCTTGAGGGTAATGTTCGTGTAGGAAACAAACGCATTACCATAAAGAAAAATCTTCTGGCTTCGCGCATCAAGGCGCATGGTATCAGCGTTATAGTTCACGGTTGCGTCCAAGGCATCGGGAGATACCGGAACTCCGAGGCTTAATCCGGTAGTAGAATCTTGCTGCAAAGTATCCACCATAAGGCCTGCTGGCAAGGTGTCAAGCACCACAGCGGTCGTATCCTGTGCCGACAATAGGCAACAAAACACACAGAACCAAAAGGAAAAGAGTAACTTTGTTTGCAAAATAAACGGATTACAACTTCTGATGAAGAGCGGTTTGTGAATGGCCGTTCGCAATCTTCCCAATAAACAACACATCACCTATGCGTCGAGCCCTCAGTTTGCTTCTATTCACAACAACGCTGCTTATTTTCATAACGCCGCTCAAAGCTACGTTTTTTAACAATTCTTTAGCATCGATTGGTCTTCATGAGACCCATGCATTAACAGTTGTTAATCTTCCCGCTAACACAATGTCTTGGGAAGGGCACAAAAGTAGCATTATCCTGGGAAATCAAGACCCTCCTTTTCGCATTCGTACCATTGTTGTCGATGCTGGTCATGGTGGTCATGACCCTGGCTGTCTAGGGCATGACACCAGAGAGAAACACCTGGCCTTAGCAATCGCGAAAGCCTTTGCCGAGCAAGTACGAACTCACTTCCCTGAGATTCAGGTTATTCTGACTCGAGACAAGGATGTTTTCATTCCCCTTCACGAACGGGCCGCTATTGCCAACAGGGCAAATGCGGATCTTTTTATTTCTATTCATTGCAATGCCATGCCACCCGGTAATAGTGGCACCGCTGGTACAGAGACCTATGTAATGGGCCTCCATACTGCTGAACATAACCTTGATGTTGCAAAACGAGAGAATTCCGCGATCCTTTTGGAGGATGACTATGAGCGTAATTACGATTATGATCCAAATTCGCCGGAAGGGCATATTTTGCTAAGCATGTTTCAGAATGCCTTCCTGGAGCAAAGCATCCTCTTCGCAGAGCGAGTAGAGCATCACTTTGATGTGACAGCCGAACGAAAAAGTAGAGGGGTCAAACAAGCCGGCTTCGTAGTTTTGAAGGAGACGGCAATGCCAAGTGTTTTAGTGGAAACCGGCTTCTTAACTAATCGTAAGGATGAGGCTTTTCTTCAGAGTGAAGAAGGTCAAGCGCTGGTTGCAGTAGCAATGCTTAACGCCTTCAATGAGTACAAAGCCATGCTCGAAGGCGAAGTTGCGGAGGATTTAGTGGCACCTCCCGTTGCCCAAACGGCTCCTCCTAGCATGCAAAAGCGGGCCCCAGAGCCAATACCTGCGCAAGCTAGTCCAGAGGTGATATATCATACGCCTGCACCACCTCCGGCTACTTCCGCTCCACCTGCTTACTTCCGGGCACCAGTACCTAATTACCAGCGACCTCAAGTGCCAAGTGGCTCCAACAACCAAGTACAAGCTGAGCGTAGAATTCAGCCAACACCGGGTCAGGGTACTATTAGCACTACTACTCCAGCCCAAGAGCGGGCTTGGCAGCCAAGAGCGAAAGGAGATACCAGTTGGGCAGAGAATATAGGCCGGGAGACAGAAGAAAATACAGTCGAGGGACTCACCTATTGCGTTCAATTGGCAGCATCCCCAAGACCATTAAATACGCGCATTGCACCGTGGACGGATTCAAACTATCTCATTGAAGTACTTCAGGAGAGCGATTTGTATAAGTATCAAGTTCGCAACTTCACGAAGTTCGATGCTGCCACTCAGGTGAAATATAATGTTCAAAACCAGGGTTTCCCTGATGCTTTTGTAGTTGCCTACTTGAACGGGCAACGCATTAGTCTTGAACAAGCACGGTCAATGGGGCAGTCTGGGAATTAATTTGTGCAATAACTCATTGTTACGAAATTTTGGATCTAGCTAAACCCCAGCGATCTTCCCGCTGTTGTTCAAGGGTTAAAGCTGTACAAATCCTGAAATCAATCCTTAGACGGCAAAATGATCCAAAACTACTACCTTTGCCGCCGCAAACTCCGAAAGCATGTCACCAGAAGTACGTACCGGCATTCTTGCCTTAGTAGCTATTGCCCTCAGTTTATGGGGCATTAAGTATATCCAGGGTAGTAATATTCTGAGCAATTCAGAAACCTATTATGCCTACTACGACAATGTAGCTGGTGTCCAGATCGGCACTCCAGTACAGATTAGCGGTGTGAGCGTTGGCTCCGTTTCCGCTAGAGACCTGAGTACTGAAGACCGTCGGGTTCGCCTAACAATGACATTAGAACGCCAGGTTCCACTACCAAAAACTACGCGTGCAGTACTGGCTACCGTTAGTCCACTTGGTGATATGGCGATTATTCTTGAATATCCCGTTCCTTGCGATGGAAGCAACTGCGCCCAAGATGGCGATACTTTCGACGGTTACACCCGTGGCATGGTGGAATCAATGCTTGGTGATGGTGGATTAGGAACCTACATTGACCAACTACGCAAAGGCCTGCTAGAAGCTGTAGATTCTTTGAATCATGGTTTGCTCAGCGAGGATAGCAAAGGGCCATTGGCAGAATCCGTTCGCGACATGCGTAGTATTATGGGTAATTTGAACCAAGCTACTGGAAGAATGAACCTACTACTGCAGCGTTCTTCTCCAGCAATGGAATCTACCCTCAATAGCATTGCCGAACTCACCGAAACACTCGAAGAACAAAAACAAGCTATTGCCGGCATCATTAGCAATACCGATAGTCTAAGTCAACAAATGGTTGATGCACGCCTTGATGAAGCGGTTCTAGAAGCTAAGGCGACCCTCAATAAATTGAATGAAACCTTGGTCACGGCAGACTCAGCTATGGGTGGCGTTGATGAGTTGGTGGGCCAATTGCAAGCTGGAGAAGGAACTCTGGGCATGCTGCTTCAAGACGATGGTCTGTATACCAACCTAAATGCACTTTCCTACTCCTTGGACTCGCTACTTGCAGATCTCCAAGATCGTCCATATCGCTACATTCCACTTAAGGGCAGAAGAAAGGTAGAGCGCTACGACAGAAAGGATGCAGCTGCCGACGGTAATCAGTAAGATCCTCCGTTAGAATTTTTTCCCGATAAAAAGCAGATAGTCCCATACCCCTAGGTATGCGGGCCTAACACTTGTGTGGACTTCTCTAAAGTTGTTCTGCAGAACTGGAAGAAGGTGTCCATCCATGCGAACGTGGTGTCCAGACATATGTCGTTTAAAGAATGGGAAACGCGAGTCGTGGAAATCAACCACGGCAATATAGCCTCCCGGACGTAGATCTTTGTACGCTTGATGAATGAGCGCTTCCCACTGCGGATTTATCATCGTCAAAGCGTAGGAAAATAAGACTACGTCTAACTTGCCGGTCCAGGTATAGAATTCATCTCCATAGGCTTGTTCCAACAAGATAATTCCAGGATACGCTCCTAGCCGACGACGAGCTTGAGTAAGCATATCCTTTGAAATATCCATACCACTCAATCGAGCCTCGGGGAATCGCTTCTGGAGCTTTTGTAGGTTTCGTCCAGTCCCACAGCCTACCTCCAATAGATGAAAGGGTTGTTCATACTCGAAAGGCAACTGTTCTAGAACCGCAGTGCGACCAAATAAGAAGGACCATCTAGTGAGATCGTAGATTCGGGACTGAAAAATGTAATAGTCTCTTACGCGCTTCACCTGTTGGTGTCGGGCCTTATGTACATCCATTGGTAACTTGGTTTCTTCGGTGGCTAGCGGGGATTATTTCACAACACCAAGGTGTACGCTGGCGTAGGTTCCAACTCTATCTACTTGGTGTATCGGGCGAAGCTGCTCCTGATCCAAAAATGAGACTTTCTCCTCCACAAAAGCAGGGATAAAGTCTACTACCTTGGCGGCCGAACGCAGTAGAATTCGGGTCCCAGGGCGGCTATTCTGAAGAATCATTTCCCATTCTTCTTTGAGCGCCTGTATATCATTCGCGGCAAGCCAGTCCTGGTGGTCAAGCAGGATGTATTGCGAATACTGGCCAGGATTGTCTTTTAGAAATTGAGTAAGCGTGGTAGTGTAGCTTTTAATACGATTCACGCGACGCTTGAGAGTGGGAAAATACTGCGCTTTCAAATAGTTCGGTGCGCAGTCTATGTCGTAATAACCGCGATAGTATAAGTGCCAGAAGTAGTTTTCCTCTATTGAGTTATTCCGGAATACTTGACGTAGGCAGTCTTTCAGGAAACCTGTAATACCCTGCTCGTACTCTTCTTTCACCAACTTCTGTTGGCTTGTTGGCACTCCAATTAAGCACATTGTAAAATGTCGATTCACAATCCAACTGGCCAGTTGGTTAATAATTCTAGGCTCAAGGACATCATACATTTGGCGCTGCTCTTCAATGGTCTTTGCTGCAAAGAGAGCTTCTATCTCTCGATTGAGTTTTGGCCTTGCTTTGAAATAGCCACGAATCAGCCAGGCTAGCGTACCAGAAGTACCATAATGATAGAAAGACTTACGCCCTTTAACACCAGAGAAATAGTGTTGCCATTTATCCCAAATCAGTTGTGCATAAGGTGGAAGTGCCTCACGGAGTTGTTCTTGGTAAATCCTTGGAAAACGGGGATGAAGTCCGCGGCCAAACATGGCAAAGTGATCCTCAAAATCGAGCTTAAGAATGCTTGCTTTTTTCAGTTCCAACAGCGCATTTTGCCTTGGATTCATATCAACGCAATGAATCTGGGCTGGACCGTCGAGCAAATAGTCTAGGGCATTGCACCCAGCACTTGTAATCATAACAACCTCACTACTAGAATCAAACCCTAGTAATGCTCGATCACAACGAGGATCTTCCCAACAGGTGTTATAGATTAAATTATTCTCATGAACTTGACGGAAAAACCAATTCTGCAGGCGGTCTACGTACTTCACAGCGTCGCATTTATTAGTATCCTGTGAAGGTAGATGCCAGATTAAAGAGACCTATGTTAAGTCGCTTTATCTATTTCCTAAGTTTCCGTAAAGTGAATTGTACAACTATTAAGCACAAGTTAAGCGCCTGTTACTTCGTCTTTAGGTAAGTGTAATAATCCTGTTGAGCACGAACTATAGGACTTCCGTTTTCTGGTGTCCTGTAGGCATTATCTTGCTCAACATTAATGATTCTTGCTTTACTATTATCCGCCCATTGGATTTCAAGTAGCTTTCGCAAGTCGTTACGCACCTGCTCGTCAGTAATCGGCATTGCAACTTCTACTCTACGGAAGAGGTTTCTGTCCATCCAATCCGCGGAGGCGGTATACCATTCCTCCTTGCCATTATTATGGAAGTGGTAAATCCTAGCGTGCTCCAAAAAGCGATCCAGGATACTGATAATCTCGATTCGCTCACTCAAGCCTTCTACGCCCGGAATCAGGCAACAAATACCACGTACAATGAGCTTAATATCTACTCCTGCCTGACTCGCTTCGTAGAGTTTTTCAATAATGCCTCTTTCTTCAAGCGAATTCAGTTTCAGAAAGATCAATGCCGGTTTTCCAGCCTGCGCATGCTTTATCTCTCGCTCAATCTTCTTGATTAGTTTCTGCCGTAAAGTGAAGGGGGCTACGAGTAGATCTTTAGTTGCAGGAATAATGAGACGTCCTGCCAATAGCTCAAATACCTGGCGAACATCGAAGGTTAGTTGCTTATCAGCTGTCAACAAGGCGTGATCAGCATAGAGGCGAGCCGTTTTTTCATTGAAATTACCTGTGCCCAAATAAGCCACATCTTCTTTTTCCTTTGCTTCGATCAGCAAGAGCTTCGTATGCACCTTAATCCCAGGAAAGCTGTAGCGAACCTCAGCGCCCGCCTTCTTCAACTCTTCTCCCCAGTATAGATTCGAGGCTTCATCAAATCTGGCTTTTGCCTCTACGAAAACTTCTACGGCTTTCCCATTCTCTAGTGCCTTGAGCAGTCCTTCCACGACTGCCGACTTACTAGCCACTCGATACAACGTAATACGCAGTTTCTCAACATCTGGGTCCTGTGCCGCCTCGGCAATGACTTGAGGAACATAATCATACTTCTGGTAAGGGAAGTGTAGCATATGATCCTTCTCGCGAATCACCGTTAGTAGTGAATCTGCTGCGTCTAGTACAGGATGAGTTAATGGTGGCCAATCCTCATCATGGAGTGCAGGATTATTCGTCGGATCTGGAAATCCAAAAAAGTCATTGAAGTTATGGTATCGACTTCCAGGGATAAGGTCATATTTAGAAAGTCCCAACGTTTTGCGGATTCGCTTCAGTAGTTCCTTAGGCATCGCCTGATCATACAGAAAGCGAGTCGGTAGTCCGCCTTCACGTTCATCAAGTGAGGCTTTGATCTTCTCCAGAAGGTCGCCACTGTACTCATCGTCGATATACAGTTCCGCATCGCGAGAGACTTTGACACTATAAGCAGCTACATCAGGGTTACCTACAAATTGGCTGAGGCCTAAACGAATAACATCATCCAGGTAGATCAAATAGTTACCATCTCCGTTCGATGGGATGGTCAGGAATCGAGGGAGCGTATCACTAGGTACATTCAAAACCTCCCAAGGCTGATCCTCGCCATAACCAAGGATAAAATACAACTGGCGATTCTCTAAGAATGGGAGCGGATCATCCGGATTGGCACCTTGACGCTTAAGTAGGGGAGCAACTTTATCATCAAAATACTTCTGAACAAATTCCCGCTGCTCTGCGCCTAATCGGTCGGGTTTGACCAGAAATATATCGTTTGCCTGCAAGGCAGGTAATATTTCATCTCTGAACACTCGACCGAATTGCTGCTGCTGCCATTGAACTAGTTCTAAAATCTGCTTTAGAATCTTCTTCGGCTTGACGCTCAATAAGCGCTTCCGATCAGCCTTTTTAAGATCTTTAAAGGAGCGTAAAGATGAAACTCGAACGCGGAAAAATTCTTCCAAGTTAGAGCTGTAGATAGCTAAAAATTTCAAGCGCTCGTATAAGGGAACACTCTCATCCATCGCTTCTTGTAAAACGCGATAATTGAAATGTAACCAACTGATATCTCGTGCCAAATAGGTTGGGGCTGTCTTGTCCATTTGCAGTTTCAATGATGCGGGAGGCTAAGTTAGACGATCTTTTTGGTCCAAGGTGTTGATTAACGAACAAAATAAAAGACGATTTAGATCGGCCTTGATCAATGTTAACTTAGTGTAAACTCATTATTAATTATTAATCGAATGTTAGAGCAATGTAAGGCCAATGTGATCGCTAGCCTCTAATTTTGCTTGCATCTTTTCACTCACAACCTATCGTATGAAACTCTTACGTTTACCTTTGATGCTTGTCCTGATGCTGGCAGCAAGTACTGGCCTTATGGCACAAGTCACTACTGCTACCATCACTGGTGCAATCACTGATCAAGGTGGCGAACCGCTAATTGGTGCTACAATCACAGCACTAAACACGGCAACCGGCACCCAGTATGGTACCACCACCAACGTTGACGGAGGATTTACACTTCCAAACCTACGTATTGGCGGACCTTATGAATTGACTGCTTCTTATGTCGGCTATAATGACGAGAAGCAAGACGGTATTTTCCTTGCTTTGGGTCAGACTGCCCGTCTGAATTTTGAGCTGACCTCAGGTGTAGACCTTGAGCAAGTGGTAGTAACAGGAGTCGTTGATCCTGATGTAAACCGCGATCGTACTGGTGTAGCTACGCTGGTAGGAAGCACAGAGCTGACGCGCCTGCCAACAATTACGCGTTCTGCTTCTGACTACACGCGCTTGACTCCGGCATCTGACGGCAACAGTTTTGCGGGTCGTAATGACCAGTTCAACAACTTCAGCCTAGACGGATCTATCTTTAACAACCCATTTGGTTTGGATGCTGCGACTCCTGGTGGTCAGACCGATGCACAGCCAATTTCTTTGGATGCGATCGATCAGATTCAGGTGAATATTGCTCCATATGATGTGACTCAAGCTGGCTTCACTGGTGCTGCTGTTAACGCAGTAACAAAGAGTGGTACCAACCAATTCAAAGGCACTGTCTTTGGTTTTACTCGTAACCAGGATCTAACCGGCTCTAAAGTTGCTGGTGATGACATCTTTGTACCTGAGCTATCTCAGCTACAAGCTGGTTTCAGCCTCGGCGGCCCAATCATCAAGAACAAGTTGTTCTTCTTCGTGAATGCAGAAATCGAAGATCGTAGTGATCTTGGTTCTAACTTCATCGCTGCCCGTCCTGGTGTTGGTGGTGAGCAAGTTTCACGTGTTGAAGCTGCGGACCTAGAAGCTATCTCTGATGCACTGTTTGATCGCTACGGATATGAAACTGGTCCTTACGAGAACTTCTTGTTCAACCAGAATAATACCAAAGGTATCTTCAAGTTGGACTGGAACATTGGTCAGAACCAGACCTTGACAGCTACCTACAACTTTCTTGACGCGACCAAGGAGAAGCCAGCTCACCCATTCGCTTTGGGTCGTCGTGGTCCTGATGCTACTACCTTGCAGTTCCGCAACAGTGGTTATGCGATCAACAACGTTATCCACTCTGCAATCGTAGAACACCGCGCCTTGTTCAGCGATAAGATCTCTAATAAGTTGCAGCTAGGCTATACGGCCTTCCGCGATTCACGTGATCCATTCAGTACGCCATTTCCATCAATCTTGATTCAGCGTGATGGTATCAACTATATCGTTGCGGGTCACGAGCCATTCTCAGTGAATAACCGTTTGGACCAGGATGTGTACCAGGTTACTAATAACCTCAACGTGTTCTTAAACAAGCACACGCTAACGATCGGTGCGAGCTTGGAGCGTTTTGAGTTTGACAACAGCTTTAACCTAGGTTTCTACGATGGAGCCTTTGGTCCTTTCCTACCTGGCGCACAAAGCCCAAGTGCTTTCGTGGATAGTATCCAGGCAGGTGCGCTTGATGCTGCTGTAGCGGCAGCTCAGGGAACCTTCGATGCTTTGAATGGTGAAGGTGAAGGTTATGATGGTACAGGCTGGAGTCTGGCGGAAACGAATGTGGGGCAGTTTGCCTTCTACATCCAGGATGAAATTGACGTATCTGACCAGTTTAAGCTGACCGTTGGTGTGCGTATGGACATGCCATTGTACTTTGACACCGAAGAGAAGATCAAAGAAAATCTAGCACGTCAGTGCTGCTATGACCCGAGTATTGAGTACTTCGATACCGATGGAAACTCTGTTTTCTTCGATCATACGGTTCTTCCCGACAATAGTCCTTTGATCTCTCCACGAGTTGGGTTCAACTATGACATTTCTGGAACACAGTCGACGATTCTTCGTGGTGGTTCTGGTTTATTCACTGGTCGTTTCCCATTTGTATGGTTGGGTAACCAGGTGGCTAACCCTAACTTCTTCTTCTACACGATTACGGAGCCAGAATTCCAATTCCCACAGGTATGGCGTTCTAACTTAGGTATTGATCGTAAAGCAAATGGCTGGACACTTTCTGCGGACTTGGTATACACCAAAGATTTGAACGCAATGATGGTTCGCAACTACGGTATCAAGCCACCTACCGGCACACTTTCTGGTGTGGACAATCGCCCGATTTACCTATTTGAAGATCGTGCCACGGTATTTGGTGGACCAACAAATGCTTACGTATTTACTAATACGGATGAAGGTTACTCTTTCAATGCGAGTTTGCAGATCCGTAAGAACTGGAACAATGGTTGGTTTACTAGCTTGGGTTACAACTTCTTGGACGCTCAGGATGCCAGCTCAATTGAGGCAGAAATCTCGAGTGACGCCTACGAGCGTAACCCTGCCATCAACCACGTAAACCAAGCTCGATTGACACCTTCTCTATATGGTAACCGTCATCGCTTCGTGGGTACAGCGCACAAACGTTTCACTTATGGCGATTGGGCAACTACAGTAGCAGCCTTCTTCGAGTATGCTCAAGGCGGTCGCTTCTCGTACACCTACTCTGGTGACATCAACGGAGACGGATCAGTCTTGAACGATTTGATTTACATCCCTACTACTACTGAGATTCAGCAAATGGCCTTCACTGGTGATGCTTCCGCGCAGGATGCTCAACGTCAGGCATTGGAGCGTTTCATCCAGCAGGATGAGTACCTAAATGAAAATCGTGGTGGTTATGCTGAGAAGTATGATATCCTGAGCCCATGGTACAGCCGTTGGGATGTACGTGTTCTACAAGATTACATCTTGCCAAACCAGAACATTGTACAGGTAAGCTTGGACATGTTGAACATTGGAAACTTCGTGAACAGCAATTGGGGTGTTCGCCAATTCCCAACTAATACACAGCCAATCGGTGTAAGTGTGGCGGATGGAGTTCCAACATATAGCTTCGACACGAACTTGACGGAGACTTTCACCAATGACTTCAGCCTAGGTTCACGCTGGCAGTTGCAGGTAGGTCTACGTTATATCTTCTAAGTCAGTTGAACATTGGTTCACTGTTGACAACATGAGTCATCCCGAACTTTGAGCCCACATG
>CAJXOS010000060.1 GCA_913057725.1 uncultured Lewinella sp. | reverse complement strand
TGTGGATTTGTGGTTTGATTTTGATTTTGCTGACCAATGACATTTCTATTATTCGCTTCCCGCCAATGTTCTGCTATATTTACCCTTAAAAAATGAAAGCCTGGCTAACAATCGTGTTTTCTCTCTTGCTGTTACCAGCCTGGGCGCAAGAACAGTTCGACCTAATGGGGCGCAGTGAGCATCTTACCATCGGGGTAGGTATTACGCTCAATACTGTTCGAGACCAAGCGCACAGCGCCTTTACTTATAACGGAAAGGGCACTCGTTTTTTCGTCACTTACGAGCGTATTCGTCCGGATTGGATTTCTCGGATGAGTTTATCGTTTGATAATGCAAAACTCAAGGCAAAGATTAAGCCTCGACGGGACATTAACCGGTCGGCGAGCTTATCTGATTTTCAGTTCAGCGTAGGCTACTATGCTCGAGTTGGTGATCAAGCGGCAATGGACAATCAGCAATACGTGGGTGGTTCGTTCAATGTGCAAATCAATTCTCGTAATTACCCGCTGCCGACGAATAACAGGACTGGAGTGATGCTACAATCCTCCTTTGCCGTTGGCGCTGTGGATCGTCGAACGATTGATGATGCCGATGATTGGGCTTTTACCACTCGCTTTGATTTGCCAGTAGTAACTGCACTCTACCGTCCGACCTACATTGGTATTCCACCATTCTTGCATATTGCCAAAGTAGAGGCCAAAGATGTAATTAGCAATTTTGACGTTGTCAGCCTGGGGCGCTTCTTCAAGCCCACTTTTGGCTTCGATGCCGATTTTCAGCGAAAGGCCTGGCGCACAGACCGGTTGAGCTACGACTGGAACTTATTCTACACTCCTTTACCCGAAACCAAGCCGATTCTATCGACCTCAGGCACTCTGAGCTACGGGTTTCGTGTACGACTATAATTTAGCTTATGCGTTCTATCATAATACTTCTTCTGGGTGGATTGCTGCTTAGCAATTGCGGGCGTTGGCTTACGGAGAAAAACCCGGAGAACACCCCTACCGTCAACTACGAATACTTCTACAAACTGGTCAAAGAGAATTACTCCTTCTTTGCCAAAAAGGAAGTAAAATGGGATTCCCTCGATCAAGTGTACCGCCCCTTGGTACACGATAAGATGGGGAATGACAGCTTATACACGATCATGTCCGAAATGCTATTCAGCTTGAAGGACGGGCACGTGAATCTATATGTAAACAATGACCGCTCGCGCAATGCCGACTGGTATCTGGATTATCCAGCTAACTTCAATCGAGGTTTTGTCAATCGGCACTACTGGGGTAAAGACTATCAGAGTTCGGGGGCATTACTGAATACCTGGCTCCCTGATTCAATAGGCTATGTCTATTATGGTTCGTTCCGTTCCAGCTTTAGCAAGAGCAACCTGGATTATGTCCTGAACCGCTTTGCAAATGCGAAAGGCCTCATTATTGATGTCAGAGAAAACGGCGGCGGATCGATGCGCAATGCCTTTAGACTGGCAGAACGATTCGTAGCAGAGCGAACCTTTATGGGAACCTCTCAATACAAGATAGGCCCAGGGCCAAACGACTTCTCTACACCAGATAGCATTTTCGTTAAGCCACTGGTGGATTATGCCGCTCGTGCAGAGGCTGCCGAAAAGAAGAAGAAAAAAGGGAAGGAACCTGAGGAAGAAGAGAAAGAGGACGAAGAAGAAGGAGAAAAGGAAGAGGAAGAGAAAGCCCCTACCACTAAACCCGGTAAATGGATGACCGCAGATAGCACTGGCATGATGCTAGACAAACCGGTGGTAGTGCTCATTAACCGACACAGCTATTCCGCGACCAACTTTTTCTCGGCATTCATGTCTAATATTCCTAACGTAACCCTTATTGGCGATCGTAGTGGCGGTGGCGGTGGAGTACCCGTCTCTTTTGAGTTGCCGAACGGCTGGAAATTCCGGATCTCAGTTACCCGTACCTACTTACCAAATGGGTATAATATTGAGGAAGGAATTGAGCCGGACATTTATCAATCCACCGGTCCTGAAGAGGAGCTAAAAGGAGTGGATGCTATCATTGAACGAGCAAAAACGTTTATACTAGAGCAGGATCAAGCGAATTAGGAGTGATGCGGTACTTTATTGAATTAGCCTACAACGGAGCCAACTACTATGGTTGGCAACGGCAACCAAAGCAAACTTCGGTACAGGAAGTGATCGAAAATGCTTTGCAGACCATTCTCCGAGCACCGGGAATGGAAATTGTAGGCTGTGGCCGGACGGATACTGGCGTACACGCCAGTACCTACTTCGCCCATTTCGATTTCGAAGGGGAGTTACCACGGGGCTTTACCAATCGGATCAATAAATTTTTGCCGCCAGACATCGCTATCCGTCGCATCTTTCCTGTGGAGTCAGAACAGCATGCTCGTTTTGATGCCCACTATCGGGCTTATCAATACCACATAACCGGACAGAAAGATCCTTTCCATCGGCATACTCGGTTGTACATGCATCAGCTCAAACGTTTTGATACGAATCAAATGCAAGCAGCGGCCCAGTTACTCCTCTTCTACGAGGAGTTCTTGCCGTTTTGCAAAACGGGTTCTGATGCCAAAACGATGCGTTGTGAAATGCACCGATCGGAATGGGAATTCAATGGCACAAACTGGGTGTATCATATTGCGGCCAATCGGTTCTTGAGAGGTATGGTAAGACTGGTGGTGGGCATGTGCTTGTCGGTCGGAGAAGGAAAAGTACAATTGGAGGATGTGAAGCAGGCTTTAGACCAGCAAACCAGACTTCAGAAGAGTTTGAGTATTGGCCCGGAGGGCCTTTACTTAACTGAAATACGATACCCCTACCTGGAAACAGGCAAGGTAGGCCTAGTAAATCTTGTGCACTAGCCTAGAGAATATCGACCCTATGCCTTCTCTAGAACAACGTTTCCAGACTGATGCGACAGTACTTCTTAGTGCTTCTACTGTATCTACCTCACCAGAACAAAGTATTAACCAACTTTGGGATGAGCTTCGTGGATATTACAGCGAGGACAAACGGGCTTATCACAACCTCCAACACCTGGAGAATCTGTTCACGCTTTTTGATGAGTATCAAGACCAACTCAATGACCCCACAGTTGTGGTTTGGGCAATCTGGTACCACGATATCATTTACAATGCAAAGCGAAAGAACAATGAGTTGCGCAGTGCTGAGTTAGCACAGCAACGGCTTGTACAATTGGAAATGCCCGAAGAACAGATTAAGCAAGTGGTGAGCTACATTGAAGCTACCGCTCAGCACCTATCAGTGGAAGCTACTGGCGATCTGGCTTACTTCCTGGACTTCGACCTAGCTATTCTTGGTAGCGATCGGGAAACCTACAGCACGTATGCACAGGCGGTACGACAAGAGTACCGGCACGTACTGGGTTTTCTTTACCGTAGAGGTCGCCGCAGAGTGCTTCGTTATTTCATGGAAGCTCCTCAGCTCTTCCGCACACCTCAACTCAAAGCACGATTTGAAGAAGTAGCTCGAAAAAACATGTCCTGGGAGCTCAAATCAGGTTTGCGTTGACGAGATCGCGAAATGCATAGCTACTCCCCATTTTTTCCACATGGTAAGCCCTTGCTTCGTATCTTTGAGCTAAAAGCACATACCCCATGCGGCAAAAGCTGGAAACCGAACAGAAAGCATTAGAAATTAACCTAAACGATAGCGTCTATGGCACCTTTGCTGAAATTGGTGCAGGGCAAGAAGTAGCACGCTATTTCTTCCAGGTAGGTGCGGCAGCTGGTACTATCGCCAAAACCATGTCGGCCTACGACAAGATATACTCAGATCATATTTACGGTACAGAACCTACTGGGCGTTATGTATGCCAGTCTCGGCTGAATAAGATGCTCGACCATGAGTATGATCTGCTCAGTTCCCGCTTGACGCACGAACGCCCAGGCGTTAACTTCTTTGTGTTTGCTGACACGGTAGCTGCGATCAATTATTCCCGAACCATCAAAGGAGATGGCTGGCTAGGTTTGCGATTCCAGCTCCAACCTGACCAAGAGCCTAATGATCTGATTTTACACGTGCGGATGTTGGACAATGACAATCAGCTCCAACAACAAGCGATTGGTGTATTGGGAGTAAACCTTATCTACGCCTGCTTCACTTACCACGATCAACCGAGGGAACTACTAAAATCCTTGATGGACGGTTTGCAAGGTCGTGTCAAGATCGATATGGTGAGCCTCACTGGCCCTAACTTCGACCATATTGACAACCGACAGCTTTGCCTGTGGATGGTAAAATATGGCCTAACGGAAGTGGCCATGTTCGGACCGGACGGCCGCAGTGTGCACGGCTCGGAGTTTTTGTACAAGAAAGATGTGCTCATCGTACGAGGCAGTTATCGCCCTCCTACTTTGGTAAATCTGGACATGATAAAGGTTTCCAATCAACAGTTCCGCGAGGATGATAAAGTCGATGCCAGCCGAACGTTCCTACTCACCGAAATCACACTGGACAATCTCCTGGGAGAGGATAAGGAGTTGGATGAAAAAGACTTCCTTGATCGTGCGGAGCTGCTCTGTGCATTGGGGCAAACCGTTGTTGTCTCTGATTGCGAGGAACACCAAAAGCTGGTGAGCTACCTATCAGACTTCAAGGTGAGGCAACTGGGCTTAGTACTCGGTGTACGCCCGTTATTAGACATGCTAACGGACAAGTACTACAAGAACATGGAGTCGCGCCTGCTAGCAGCCTTTGGAGAATTGTTTGCCCGTAACGTCCGCATCTATGTCTACCCCTTCATGCAAGAAGGAAGTGCTGAATTGATGACTGCGGAAAACTTCCCAGTACCAGAAGGTCTGAAGTTCCTATACCGCCACTTGTTGGACAACCAGCAAATTGTAGACGTTGTTGGTTTTAATCGTGAAAACCTGCACATCTTCTCCAAAGACATTTTAGGAGAGATTCGGGAAGGCGAATCAGGCTGGGAGAGCAAAGTACCACCAAAGGTGGCCGCTCTCATCAAAGAGAAACATCTATTCGGTTATCCTACCGAGACATTAGAGTTTGAATATTAAGTGCAGCCGGACGGCGACTAAAGCGCCGTCCAGCCACACGATACTACTTATCGCTTGATGAGTTTACCCACTCCAAGTAATCGACCCTCTGGCGTTTGGGCAAGGATGCTATAGTATCCACTCGGCAGATCTTGTAGATACAGTTGCCCGCGTCCGCCATTTAGACGGTAGCGGCCCTGCTCTTGCCCCCAGACATTAATAATGCTGATCACCACTTCATCGACTTCGGCCGACCAGTCTACCGTTAGCATACCAGTCGTTGGGTTGGGCCCAAAGCGCCAGTCTAATGGCACATCGGAACGTTCTACCCAATTGAGCACCTCGATGAAATCACGACCAAGGGTGTGAAAAGTTGTGTTTGTAAAGATTGGGGGGTTAACATCAAAATAGATAGCAGCGGTGTTTTCAATGCGCGTTTCTAAAGGAGCTTCCGCCTTAGGTTTCACGGTATACTCTACAAAACCTTGTGAACCCGGCAGGTTTGTACTGCTATCTGGAAGTAGTATATTTTCAAATACGAATGCGATGGCATGAGCACTATCCAACTCCAGGCGGTAGGGGTGACTACTAACACCTGGACGTAGAGAACACATGTCCAACCATTCACTTAGTGTATCACGGATGACGACTGTTTGTGCAGTATCATTGCCCGTATTTTGAAACCGGATGGTATACTCCAAAGTCCTTTCCGGAAGGACATAATGTTGGTCTGAATAACCTTCGGGTTCCGCTCGTTTGTCATTGGGGTCATAGGCGGCAGTAATCGTTCCACAATCAATATCTACGTAGAAATCTTCATCATCTGTTGGAAATTGCCCTACAAAGCCTGTGCTAAATCCACCGTCATCATTAGTGCCACAGCCCTCTACGATGGCAATAGGGTTGGAAAAGCCAGGATGAAATGGTTCTTGTTCTGCCTGCAACACATAGGTTCCACCATTAGCCGGTACGGGCACCGTTGCACTCTCTCCAGGTAAAAGCGTTGGAATTTCCTCTGGCGCCTCCAGCAACATGACACCATCCTGAATAATGATATAGGTACTGCCTGGCGAAAGGGTTCCTTCACCGATATTGCGCAAAGTAAAGACAACCTCCTCTTCTGTACACTCTCCACTGAGCGAAAGGCTCCCCCCACTCCAATCATTAGCAGCAGCAGGACAAGGCCCATACGGGAAACCAATCGCTTCTACACATATGGTACTCTCCCATTCAGCATCGCAACTAACATCTGCATAGACCAGAAACTGTCCTCCATCTCCTGGCGGCAAGGGCAGATCTACCGCAAAGAATAGGGAATCGCCACTCGTTCCAATAAAAGAACCATTGGTGGACGACAAGCTCAGTTCAGGTGGGAATACTAATACCATAAATCCGTCCTGTAGCGTATCACTTCCTACATTTTCATAAGCTACCGTGATCGTTCGGTCTTCACTACACTGGCGAAGGTTCCCCAGACTCACACCTACTTCTAACAAGGGGCAATCATCAATTGGTAAGGCTAACAGATCTTGTTCAACAACATTATCTGTACCCGTAAAAGACAGGTCATAACCAGTAGGTTCGCATACCGTCCAAACGGGCGAATAGGGAATCAGTAACACATTGAAATCGCCGCTGGGCAGGTAAATCTCGTATTGGCCGAGGCTATCCGTCTGTCGGTACTCTAAAAAGTCCGGGCCGCTAATCTGAATGAGCCAACTGGACAGTGGAGTACCTGCAGCGTTACAATCCTCAGAAGCTAAAACCCGGCCAGAAAGGACATTGCACTCTCCCTGTGCTGGCTCCACAACTACCGGCTGATTACTTGTGCATTCATTGTCACCAATACCTACCGCCGTATAAGTACCTGGCATCGTAACTGGAATTGTAGGCCAAATCTCTATCCCTGTATCACTAGAGATCCATAAGTAGAAGTCACCACCGATAACCTCAGCTGTGAGTTCCACTACTCCATCCGGGCCACAAAGTGAGCCAGACTGACTTACATTTACAATCGGCACTTCGAAGTCAGCCTCAACAATAAACTCCTCCGTAGCACTACAGCCCCAGGTATCAGACACCATGAGTTCGTAGGTACCTGCAGTGCCTGCAACTACAGCGCTTTGATCTCCAATTTCAACATCATCGAATGACCAGGTATAAGTAAGAGCACCAATACCATTGGCTGTGCAGGACAATCCAACAGAAGGGTTACCACAAGTAAGCACAAAAGGCATTGAACAATCTTCAAGCGTGAGCGAAGTCCACATCACCGGTAGTACAGCTCCGGAGCGAACACAGTTGTCCGCAAAATCAATGCTTCCACTTCCATTATCAGGGCCAGCAATGACTCGGGCGAAGTAAGCCTGATTAGCGGAAGCGCCATCTGGTAAACCTTGGGTCTGTCCTGTGGTAAAGGTTAAGTATTCTGGCAGAGCGGCTGTAGCTGATTCATAAACAGCAAAACCGAGAATAAAACCATCTGGCAGTACCGCATCTCCATTCCAAGTCCACGTTAGTTCTGATTCTTGACAAACGGTATCCGCTGTCATCGATATCGTACCGATGCCTACGGGACAAGGTATCCAGGCATCTCCGTCATCTTCATCATCAGGATCGTCTACTACATGATCATCCAGATCGGTATCAACGCCATTGCCCGGAGTCGCGTCGATGTCCTCTTCTGCAAGTCCACTTACCTCCGCTAGGAAAAGCGTATCTCCACTGGCCTCTCTAAAAAGATTGAGTGTTAAAACAGAGTCTTGCCCTGGCACTAAACTAGCCACTTGCCAGAGACCTTGATCAGCGTCGTATCCGCCACTACTATTGACAAACGAAATACCTGCAGGAAGCAGAGCTGATACTTCAATATTAGTAGCTGTTCTTACGCCCTCATTACTCAATCGAATATCCAGGGCAAAGGACATTTCTGGTGTTACTACCACACCCACCGGAGCTTCTATATCAAGCGCTACATCCGTAGGGCCACAGCTTACCTGTAAAGGATTAAAGGTTACATCAACAAGTTCCTCTCCAGCATTGAGGATTTCTTGAATGAAGGGTGTACTGGAAAAAGTAATGGCGTGATTATCCTGTTCTAAAACATCAAAACAGAGCTCCACCAATGTTGCACCTTCCGGTAAATCCGCTTCGGCAGCCTCAGGATCTGTCCAATAAACCCCGACTTTCCCTTCGGGTAATGGCCCTAAAGGCATCGGCTGTGCAATACCGTTGATCGTCCAACCCAACAAGTCTGGATTGAGGTTCTGTATGCCAGTGTATTGCAGTGCGGTTGCATCGTAGTCTACCGTAAACTGCATACTTAGGATCCGCTGAAAATTGCTCACCGTAAGCGGTATGCAAAAGGAATTGGCCTCGCAATCCACCGTACCCTCAAAGCCTAGCGTCATTGAATCAGATCCATCACAAGGCTCCTCCAAAGGAGGTAGATAAATGATGTCCGAACAATCAGGATCAGTGCTATCAGCTATGGTGATAGTTAGGTTTTGGGTCTCTACGAAGAGGTAAGGCCCCAAGGCGGTCCACTCACCAAATGTTCCGGTGAATTCGTTACCAAGATTGTCCATCGCAACCCAGGTATCACTCTCCAGGTTAAGCCCCAGAGGTCGTACATTGACGACATAGTAATCATCTGAGCAATCAGCGGGGGTATCCGCATCAAAACGGTCCACTTCCCAATTGGCCAGCACTTCGCATCCGCACCCAGGTGGCTCTTCAGCAGTATACTCGAATAGCAACTGACAGTCAATCGCTTCAGCATCGCGAATAAGCCCAACCATTCGATCAAGTTGTAATAAGCCATCAAAAATTGGTTGTGGGGTAGTCTGTACCGGCTCGCCGTATTCCCCACTCAGGATTACCTGGCCAAGGAAATTCACGAGCTCCCAGGTAGAACCAGTAGCATCAGGGTTTGATACCTCAATTGTGATCTGATAGAAGTCGTCCAGACAAAGGCCAGGCGTTCCATTATCTATGATTGATGGCGTTCCAATAGTATAAGACAAAGGGCAACTACACGCTACCACATTATTACCAAAGGCAACTGGCAACTCTACTTCATCAGCATTGACAACTTCTGGTGGAAACCAATCATCAGCAAAAGTGACGCTCGTATTGTAACTTCCTTCCGATAGGACCTCAAAACACACTTCCGCGATAACACTGTCCGGATGTAAGCTCACACCAACTACTAAGGGATTGTTCCACCCCATAGTGATTTGCCCTGGAGACAAAGGGCCTGCCGGCATGGGTTGACCGATCAGTGCAGGTCCAAAACTCAATAAATCAGAATTGTAGGCCTGGACGTTGCTGTACTGCAAAAGTGCAGGGTCATACGCCAATTGAAACTGGAAGCCCAGAATACTATCAAAGTTCTCTGCTTGAATAGGCAAACAAACAGTCTCACCATTACAAGCCTCAGCGTTGCCAACGGAAAAACGAACGGTATTAAGTGGGCAAGCTGTTTCTGGCGCCAACACTTCATAGACGCGCAGACAACCAAAATCAGGGTTGCCGCGCATTGTTACTCGGTGCGTTTGGCCATCGGCAGGAACGGGGATACTTCCTCCTTCATCGCCAAAGATGCCATCAAATACGGCTACATTATCAACCAGGATTTCATAGGGGCCTTCGATTTCTATCGATTGATCCGTGAAGTGTAACAGTGTAAAATCATCGCTGCAGTCATCAGGAGTACCATTACTATCCACAAATTCGTCGACTTCATAACTGAAATCAACATTGCAGATGCAGTCACTTTCTGGAACAGGGGCGTACTCCAGTAAGCTGATTGTACAGGTAGGATCTTCGGAGTCTGTGACGACTACAGAAAATTCATTGAGGAATAGATCAGTACCGAATACGGGGAATAGACCTACAAGAATTGTTTCGCCATAATCACCTCCAAATTGGACATCACCGCCATTCAAACTGTAGGCCCAAGTATCGGAGCCTTCCGTGCCCACATTTTGTACTTGTAGGGCTAGGACAACTTCGTCATCAACACAAATATCTGCCATTCCACCGGGGCCTACATCTACAACTATGAGCTCCGCCTCCAGCTCACATTGCGCCACGGCTACAGACCATGCACAGCATAGGCAGATTCCTAACGTAATTAAAAATCTCATGAGTATCGCGTTTACATGGCTTTCCGGAGGGGTGGCCCGAAAAGCATCAATGGGATTATTTCTCTACCCAATATGAGACTTCGAGGCATGTAGTCCAAACCTATATCACAGCAATTATTTCACATATGCCATAATAAACATATATTTAAAGGCATTTCAAGGCCAAAAAATTGAATATATATTAAAATTAATAATTTAAAAATAACGCAAATTATCCAGTCTTTGCAGGAGGTAGAGCGGCGCCAGCTCCTACAATGGCTACTTTCGCCTGCTCACAACAAGCGGAATGAAGTTGTATTGCTCTACCAAGAACTTGCGGAGGCCGTGCACCTCTTGAAAGTATTTCCCAGCCCGGAACGGCTTCATAAACGCATATTCTCAGGTGCTCCTTACAACGCACAGCAGCTGCGTCAAGTCTGCCACTACCTATTACGTGCCATTGAAAACTGGTTAGTCTTCAGACAAACTCCCTCCGATGAAAACCTGCTTTTACTTCGGGCTTATCGAGAGCGTCAACTGGGGCGCTTATTTGAACAAACCTACCGTCGGCTATTATCCAAAATAGAACAACAGACCCACCGCAATCCGGAGTACTACTTCCAACGCTGGCAGCTCGCTCGGGAACGCTATGCCTGGGACTCAGCACGAGGTCGAACAGCTAAACTCAACCTGGAAGAGCAAGAACGATACTTACAAATAGCTACGCTTGGCATGAAACTTCGGCAAGCTTGCCTCAGTAAAGCCGAACAGCAAATAAGTAATCAAACGATCGAAATCCCGATGCTAGCGGAAATAGTAGATCATGCGAAGCTGGAGGCTTTTGAGGCGATCCCAATGATTAAGATCTACACCCTTGCTTTGAGGCTTTATGAACCCCAAATGCAGGAAAGTGAGTTTCAGACCTTCACCCACCTTTTGGATGAAAATGCCGCAATTTTCCCAAAAGAAGAAACCCGCGACTTGCTGTTATTGGGTATCAACTACAGTATCAAACGGATTAACTCTGGGCAGCAACAATATCTCAGGTCTTGCCTCACTTTATTTCAAAGTGGTTTGGCGAATGAACTGCTACTGGAACAAGGTCGATTGGATGCTTTAACCTATAACAACATTGCCGGTATTGCTATCAGGCTGGGAGAGTTGGAATGGGCAATTGACTTCCTGGATGCTTATCGATTAAAATTGGATCCGCGCTCTCGGGCTGCTGTGTATGCATTAAACAAAGCTCGTATTGCCTACGAAAGGAAGACTTACGATGAAGCCTTGGAGTTTCTATCTTCCATCAAGGATCGGGATTTTATTCACCAGATGTCTGCCAGGATCTTACAACTCAAAGTATACTTAGATACCACTGAGATTGATAGTGCCCTTAATCACATCCGGAATACCCGCACTTTCCTGAAACGACAAAAGAACAAGGGCTATCACGCCAAGAACTACGATAATATTCTACAATTAGCAGAAGGATGGTGTAAACTGCCACCTTACGATATGGCCAAGCAACAACAATGGTTAGAACTGGTAGAACAAACTACTCCACTCACGGAGCGCAGATGGTTACTGCAGTTGATTAATAGCTAAGGAACTACTGGAAAGCTTCGAAACCGTAGTCTAAGCGGAAGTCAACCGTATATGGTGCAATTTCTCCCAAGAAGAACACGATTTCCATCTTGTAGAGATCGGTGGAAAGCAAATCCTTGAAGTTCCCTAAACCTGGTTGTAGGGCAGTACTGGTAATATTACGTCGATAGAGATCATCGATATAGAAGGCCTCATCAGCGATGGTACAGTTTTGCTGATTGATAGGGCAAATGCGAACAGATATCTCAGAAAGGAAGCCAATATCCAAGCCATCGAGCGACTCCAGTCGGGCAAAGCGCGGTAGGATCTTATTCACATCTCCGGCGGAATGCCCACTGCTAGACAGATAGTCCGGGTAATTCGTAGGGATATTGCTGGCTGAAAGTACTGCCGCAGTAAAAGTGTTGGTACCTGCCGGCAAGCTAAGCGTTCGAGGAGGGTAGGTCATCTCAAACAAAAACTCCCCCACATCATCTCGGCAAGAAGACGCCAATAATACCAAAGCCATTATACCTAAACCCAATATCTTTTTCATCTGCTTGAAATTTTCCTGCGGTTACTGGCGCTGCATTCTAGCATAACAATGTATTCACTGAACACTTTTGAATAACAGCAATCGCCACCACAAAGATCACACTGTTTTTGGAAACGTTGTATCAGCAAATTTTATGCATCTTAACAGCATATTCGCAAAACTTATGACCAACCTTAGTCAGATTGTCACAAAGATTTATCTTTAGCCAAGTAGACATTCGTCACTTTCTATTTTTAACAATCAGGTAATTTGAAACCATAAACGCCGAAGACATGGGTGAACAGCGGGTTACACTAGTCAAAGATGAAGATAGCATGCACCATTTCGTGCGTCATCTCCTACGAGATGTGAGAGCACTAGAGTACATGTTGAATAATGATTGGTTTGAGAATGATGTAATACGCATAGGGGCCGAACAAGAAATGTGCCTTGTAGATCTGGAGAGTTTAACCCCGTCCACAATTGGACCGGAAGTCCTCGAGAAGCTTAGTAAGTATCCTTGGGCCGATGGAGAATTAGCTCGCTTTAACCTGGAGACCAATATGACTCCGCGAGAGCTGAAGGGTAAGTGCTTCAGCCAGATGGAAGCCGAAAACACCAAGCATCAGCGCATCATTCGCAAGCAAGCTCGCCAGATGGGGGCTGAGGTTGTTCTAACGGGCATACTTCCTACCCTGCGCAAGTTTGATCTGGCGATGGAAAACCTGACGCCACGACCACGCTATTTCGCACTCATGGAGGCCATCAATCAACAGTTGATTGGTACTGCCTACGAGCTCCGTTTGACGGGTATTGACGAACTTTTGGTGAAGCACGACTCACCACTTCTAGAAGCCTGTAATACCAGTTTCCAGGTACACCTCCAGGTAACACCGGAGTCTTTCGTTCAGATGTACAACATCGCACAGACGTTGGCTGCTCCAGTAATGGCTATTGCCGCCAACTCTCCGATTGTATTTGGTAAGCGTCTGTGGCATGAGTCACGTATTGCTTTGTTCCAACAAGCGCTCGACGTAAGAACAACGCACGATCACCTTCGCGAACGTAGCCCGCGAGTGAGTTTTGGATCGGGTTGGTTGGAAGAATCACTCCTGGAGATCTATAAAGAAGACATCGCACGTTTCCGCGTACTGCTGGACACCGAAATTGACCACGATAGTATTGAATACGTACGCAACAACAAGGTGCCTAAGCTAAAGGCACTACAAGTGCACAACTCTACGGTTTATCGCTGGAATCGTCCTTGTTATGGTATCAGCGACAACGGCAAGCCGCACTTGCGAATTGAAAACCGCGTGCTACCGGCTGGTCCTACAATAGTCGACGAGGTGGCGAATGCTGCCTTCTGGATCGGTGCCATGACTGGCGCTGCAGAACAATATGGCGATATCCGGGAGTACATCACCTGGGAAGATGTGCGAGACAACTTTGGCAAGGCTGCCAAGTTTGGTATTGACACAAACTTCACCTGGTTCAACGACCGCAAAATCGGTGCCTGCGAACTCGTACTAAAAGAATTGCTACCACTAGCTCGTGCTGGTTTGGAGAGTCGCAAGGTGCACAAGGATGATATTGACAAGTACCTGGGTATTATTGAGGCTCGTGCCAAAGCTCATATGAACGGTGCACGTTGGCAACTCCGAGCATTCAGCAAACTGAAGAAAGAAGTTCAGCGCGACGAAGCCGCATCTATCCTCACTGCCTGTATTCTAAAACAACAGGATGAAGGTAAACCTGTACATACTTGGGAAATGCCAAAAACAAGTGATCTAAAACAATACCGTCCGGCCACCCTCACTGTTGAGGAGTTTATGGAAACGGATCTTTTCACGGTTCACGAAGACGATCTCATTGAGATGGTCGCCAATATGATGGACTGGCGGAAGATTCGCCATATGCCGGTAGAAAACACCAAGGGTAAACTTATTGGATTGATCACTGGCAGAATGATGCTCCGATACTTTGCTAATGACAAAACAGTCAAAGGCAAAAAAGTACTGGCCGTACGAGATGTCATGATTAAAGATCCAATTACGATTGGCCCTAATGCAAATATTGTAGAAGCAATGCACCTGATGCGGGATAAGAGCATTGGTTCCTTACCCGTAGTCAAGGATGACGAACTGATCGGAATCATCACTGAGATGGACTTTGTTCGCATTTCCGGACGACTCCTGGAACGACTGCAAGAGGAACGCCTTGCGGCCAAGGACCAAGAGGAAGAGAAGCCAGCCGCAAAGAAAAGCAAACGCAAAAAGTCTTAAGGTTAGTAGCAACTGACATAAGACTATCATACTGCTAAAAAGAACGAGGGCCATCCACATTTGCGGATGGCCCTACCATTTTCACATTCGAGAGTCAAAAATTCTTTATCTGATATTGATTCGCCGGGTAGATAGGCGCCGATTTTGTGGGCCTAGAAATTGAATCAAATACATACCCTTTGGCAAATCTCCAACGAAATATTTCTCTGCAGAACGATAAGTGAAGCTTTTAATTTCACGGCCAGCTAAATTAAATAACGCTATCCGTTGAATGTCATCATTATCACTTACCTGAATATAATCCACTGCTGGATTAGGAAACACCTGAAATTCTCCCACCCCTGACGAACCTCCATAACTCTGGAAGTTGGTCTGAGCCAGCAAAAATCCGGCACTTAAGCTAAAAAAGAGGAGGAGTATAAGGTGCTTCATATAGTCATGGGGTTAAGTTGGGATCATGAAAGTCTTTATGTAATAATCTTAAAAGTAGGGCAATTTGTTCAGCAAAACAAAGTTTTTCTACCCTGCTTAAACAAAAATTAACACCTTTCGCACAATAAACACTCATCGGCGGACGAGGCTGATTCGCCATTTTTTTGGTTATTTATGCCGTTCTGTCGGCTAATGTTACCGCTTAAGTCAGGTTTTGTCAGGTGAATGCTACCTATCTGATGGTAATTGATAGTATGCTAAAAAATCTCTTTGTTGAACCATGTGCAGCATAACAATAGCACTCCAGCATGACACCTTTTTTCTGTGCTGCACACTACTAAAACCTTACCTATGAAGCGTTTTCTACTCTACCTAATACTTTGCTCATCACTCACGCTACAGGCGCAGAGTTCCTTCAGTTACGTACCTCAAGACAGATGGGCAAACTACATCGGAATGGATCTAAGCGACGACTGGATCGTCACGGCTGGTTTCACCGGGCAATGCGATTTCCCACAAGTGACCTTACTCGACAAAGCCAGCGGGGCAGTCCAATGGCAAAACTTCCCAGAGACACAGGGGTACGGACGTTACACGGATGTGGTGTTCGCCGCCGACAGCACCATCTGGGCCTCTGGCTGGCTGGAGGAAGCAGATGATGTATCCGGATTTTCTCGGAGCATCCTCACCCATTTTGACCTCCAGGGCAACATTCTTTCCCATCGAGAGGAGGTAGAAGATTACTTCCCGAGTTTTGCCAGCTTGGAACTCGTAGCACTAGATGATGGACAGTTGTTCTGGAGCACAGCCGCTGAAGTACATCTCCTTGACAAACAAGGCAATACGCTCAACACCTGGGGCAACCCTAACAATAGTGCCGTGTACCATCTTTCAGCCGTTTCTGCGGACTTTTTCTTGGTTGGCACTCCAGAGGGCGTCTATAGAATTGATGCCTCGGGTGATATCGACACTTACTATTTGGACGACATTATTCCTGGCGATGTTTTAACTACAGCTGAACGAGCATACTGGCTGGTAGGCAATCAACTTGCCGCGTATGAGTATACCTCAGAGGAAGAATATTCTTGGTCCCTGGAGCCCAGTTTACTCAACTTTCCAAGAATGGAATTACAACCGGATGGAGATATATTTATTCACACATCTTTCAACCCTCCATACGCAACCGCCCTATACGTCGCAGATGCAAATTCGATTGTAGAATTAGAGATATTTCCCGCCGTCAATCAGCAGTTGTATCAGATGTCTCTTGACAATGGCTCCTACTACTTAATGGGAGCCGATTTATTTGAAGGAGAAGTTGGATTTAGGGATTTACAGCATGGGTTTGTTCACCATATCAACCCGCTTGCACCTACACCGCAACCTGATATTGGGGTAGAGGGCATCAATGTGGTGCTAGATTCCTTCGACCTCATCCCTTTTGACGACATATTCTATAATGTTCGTGCCTGGTGGTCAGGAGAAATCCAAGTCACCAATTTTTCGGACGTCCCGGTGGATAGCTTCTTACTGGCATCACCAGTCGATGGCGGATTCAACTGTGCCGAGGGCAGATACTATGAAAAGCATCCTGTGCGGATCGAACCAATGAGTTCAGTCGTCGTCCCCTTCTCTAATGTTACCTTTCTTGGAGCAAGCGTCGATGATGATGGGAATATCACCTTTGAGTATAATTTGTGCGTCTTCACAGGTGCACCCAATAGCGGGCTGGACGCCAACCCGCTTAATAATATCTTCTGTGAGTCATTTGTAATTGTAGATACGGAGGAGCAACTAGCCGAAAACGAAGACCTTCGCACGTTCCCGAACCCAGCGACAGATGAGGTCCAAATCCGTCTGGACGGAGCCTGGATAGAACGCGTACAGGTATTTGATATCAGCGGAAAACTGCTGATCGAACAGAGCGTAAACCAATTCAGCCAAGCCAAGTTGAGCGTAGATCAGTTGCCAAAGGGACTGCACGTGCTGATGATTTACACCGACAAAGGAGTGGGGCAGCAGCAGCTAATTATTCAATAGGCTAAACCCCAATTTGTAAAAAGGGCCTGGCTCAGAGAGGATTTGAGCAAGGCCCTTTTTACACACCCTATTTCTTACGTCGGCGAAGATCAGATTGGTGTTTAGCCGATAGCTTCGTTTCGGCAAACTCTATGGTTTCTTGCTCTTCATACTTCTCTAGTAAAGCACGAACCTTGCCATAGAAAAGCGTCTTGGGCACAGCGCTGGCAAAGTAGCTGTCATTTAGTCTTTCTGAGCTACACCCTAAATCAGAAAGTGCTTGTTCTATCTGACTTAAATCAGCAGTTGCATCCAACAAGGCAACGACAATAATTGAGTTGCCTGAGTTGAGGACTGTAGCGCGGTAAACTAACTTCTCCTGGTCCGCGTCCATCTGCGCTTCAAAGCGATCTGCCGTGGCCAACGGTAAGCCATAGAATGGTATACTAACCAATTCGTAGGTACCCGCATTTTCATCAATTACTTTGGCCCACAGTTCTTCTTCTACTGGCTCATCCATAACTGGGCTATGGTAGTTAAAAAGCACGGTAACGTGCCCTGCTGTATCTTCCATAAAGCGTTTGCTTTAATTTGACTATTTGACAAAGATAGGTTAGCCTCCAGGTTTAAAAAGTCCTCGTTCCGTAAAGCCCCCATGGATTGTCTAGAAAAAAGTAGGGTGCAGCGGTATTTCCACTGCACCCTTTTACATCTAAATCTTATATACTGAGAGCTTAAAGCAAGCCCTTAAAGTAAGTTACAAATTCGTCGATCGGCATAGCGCCCTTATCGCCTTCACCTTGGATACGAACAGCAACGGCGTTAGACTCCGCTTCTTTCTCTCCAACGATGAGCATGATAGGGATACGCTTCAACTCTGTATCACGAATCTTCCGGCCAATAGTTTCGTTACGATCATCGATATAACCGCGGATATCGTGGGCAGCTAGCTGTTGCTTCACCTCTTCGCAGTAGTCGTTGAACTTATCGCTGATCGGTAGAATAGCAAACTGCTCTGGTGTCAACCAAAGTGGGAATTTACCTGCTGTATTCTCGATCAGGATACTAATGAAACGCTCCATAGAACCGAACGGCGCACGGTGAATCATCACCGGACGGTGCGCTTTATTATCAGCGCCGATGTATTCTAAATCAAAACGCTCAGGTAAATTGTAATCCACCTGAATGGTACCCAACTGCCAAGAACGCCCAATGGCATCCTTGATCATGAAGTCGAGCTTAGGACCGTAGAAGGCCGCCTCACCCAACTCTGTCACTGTCTCAAGGCCTACCTCTTCAGTAGCCTCAATGATAGCCTTCTCAGCAGCATCCCAGTTCTCCGTAGAACCAATGTACTTTTCTGGTTTCTCTGGATCACGCAGACTAATCTGCGCCGTAAATTCAGCAAAGCCCATCTTCTTCAGTACAGTTTCAGTAAGGTCAAGTACGTTCAAGAACTCTTCCTTCAACTGATCGGGTGTACAGAAGATGTGTGCATCATCTTGTGTAAAACCACGCACACGGCTTAGGCCGTGCAATTCACCACTTTGCTCGTAACGATAAACGGTACCAAACTCAGCGATACGCAATGGTAAATCGCGATAAGAGTGTGGACGGTGTCCATAGATTTCACAGTGGTGCGGACAGTTCATTGGCTTTAGCAAGAACTCCTCACCTTCCCGTGGGGTATTGATTGGTTGGAAACTATCCTCCCCGTACTTCTCATAATGGCCAGAAGTAACATACAGGTCCTTCTTACCAATATGTGGGGTAGTCACCATTTTATAGCCGCGCTTTTCCTGCTCTTCACGTAGGAAGTTCATCAAGCGTTCGCGCAAAGCGTTACCCTTTGGCAACCAAATTGGCAACCCAGAACCTACTCGATCACTAAACATGAATAACTCAAGTTCCGAACCAAGTTTACGGTGGTCACGCTTCTTAGCTTCTTCCAGCATCTCTAGGTACTGCTTCAATTCCTTTTGTTTAGGAAAAGAAACACCGTAGATACGGGTCATTTGCGGGCGAGTCTCATCGCCACGCCAATAAGCACCGGCTACATTCATCAGCTTGATAGCTTTGACAGCACCGGTATTGGGTATATGTGGCCCGCGGCAAAGGTCTGTGAAATTGCCTTGGGTGTAAAAGGTAATATTTCCGTCTTCCAGATCTTCCAGAAGCTCCAGCTTATACTCGTCGCCCTTCTCCTCAAAGAATGCGATAGCATCCGCTTTACTGACCTCCTTGCGCTCGTAATCGTTCTTCTCGCGTGCCAACTCGAGCATTTTCTTTTCGATGGCAGCAAGGTCGTTCGTACTTAGTACGCGATCTCCGGTATCAACATCGTAGTAGAAGCCGGTCTCAATAGATGGTCCGATACCGAACTTGACGCCAGGATACAAGGCCTCCAGCGCTTCGGCCATTAGGTGAGCAGAAGAGTGCCAGAAAGTGGCTTTACCGTCTTTGTCGTTCCAGGTAAATAATTGCAGCCTTGCATCTTCTGTAATGGGGCGGTTAGCATCCCAAATTTCGTCGTTCACCTTTGCGGAGAGTACATTACGTGCCAAACCCTCACTAATGGATTTGGCCACGTCCATAGCCGATGAGCCGCTCTCCACTTGGCGCACCGAACCGTCTGGTAAAGTGATATTGATCATGTCAATAAATTATAGCCGCCAGATGCTCTGACGGGCAAGTGTTCTACAACAACACTAACTCCCGCCCAGCCGTTCCCAGAGGCTCGTTATGGATAAGCCGCAAAGGTAGGAACTACAGCTACACTGGCGAAGAACCCGCTAGAGATTTTATGGAGAATTACTGAAAGAATGTGGAGGAGCAGCTGAAATCCGACACTAATGATCTCCACTCCCCGTGATAATTGGCATTGTCTACCACATCTGTTAACTTTAGAAGAACAATTTGTCATCAGTAAACTAACATAAGATCCGTATGAAAAATCGAAAAATCCTCCTCTCTGAGAATGAGATTCCAGAGCATTGGTACAACATTGTGGCCGACATGCCCAACAAACCGCTCCCTCCCCTGCATCCAGGCACCAGGGAACCCATCGGCCCAGAGGCACTAGCTCCACTTTTTCCGATGGAGCTGATTAAGCAAGAGGTAAGTGCAGAGAAGTATGTAGAAATACCAGATCAGGTACGCGACATCTACAAAATGTGGCGATCTACACCGCTATTCCGAGCCTATAATCTGGAGAAGGCACTGGATACACCTGCCAAAATCTACTACAAGTACGAGGGTGTGAGTCCTAGTGGTTCTCATAAACCCAATACAGCGGTAGCACAGGCCTACTACAATAAGCAAGAAGGTGTAAAACGAATCACAACCGAAACCGGGGCCGGGCAGTGGGGAAGTGCGCTGAGTTTTGCCTGCAACCACTTTGACATAGAGTGTGAGGTGTACATGGTGAAGATCTCCTACCACCACAAGCCCTATCGCAAGCTCATGATGAACACCTGGGGAGCGCAGGTCTACGCCTCCCCTACCGACCTGACAGAAGCTGGCCGGAAGGTACTTGCAGATGATCCGGATTCGCCGGGGTCCTTGGGTATTGCCATTTCGGAAGCGGTAGAACGTGCTGCTACGGATGAGCACACTAAATACTCATTGGGTAGTGTACTTAATCACGTTTTACTGCACCAAACCGTGGTGGGGCAAGAGGCTGTGAAACAAATGGAAATGGCCGGAGATATGCCAGACATCGTTATTGCGCCATTCGGTGGTGGATCCAACTTTGCGGGCCTAACTTTCCCATTCCTGCGACTTAACTTGGAAGAAGGTAAAAACATCAGATGTATTGCCAGTGAGCCTGCATCCTGCCCTAAGCTGACACGAGGAGTATTCCGTTACGACTTCGGTGACACCGTAGGAATGACGCCACTACTGCCTATGTATACACTAGGGCACAACTTTGTACCCGCCCCTATCCACGCCGGCGGTCTGCGCTATCATGGTGCTGGAGTAATTGTAAGTCAGCTACTGAAGGATAAGCTGATCGAAGCAAGAGCACATGACAACCTGGAGGTATTCGAAGCAGGCGTGACCTTTGCGAAAGCAGAAGGAATCATTCCGGCACCAGAGGCCAACCATGGAATTGCTACGGCCATTCAGGAGGCACTTAAGTGTAAAGAGGAAGGTGTATCACGTACGATCCTCTTTAACATGTGCGGCCATGGTCATTTTGACATGAAAGCTTATGAAGACTACTTCGCAGGCAAGCTCACTAAGCACGAGCTATCCACTGCCGATATCGAGGCTTCTTTAGCAGAACTGGACACTCCAGTTCCTGAATAAGTATACTGTAACAAACAAGCGGCTGGTGTAGTACCAGCCGCTTGTCTTATGCTCTCAATTATTTTCGGTAGTCTAAGGGTGGTTCCCGATCGCCCAATAGCGCCTCGTACTGAAAATCAGCGCCTGTTCTTTCTTGCAGCTCTGCCTTAGCACGTTCGCATATTTCGGGTGCACGGAAGAGATCCATAGCCGTCAGGCTGATGGTCTTAGCGGCAACTATCATTCCTTTTTTACCAATACTCATGCCACCAGCAGCGACAGCTTGCCAGGAGTGTGCGCTAGTACCGGGCACCCAAGTAGCAGTTCGGAGCCCTGTGGTTGGCGCCACCCAGCTAACGTCACCTACATCGGTAGAGGCAGGATACACCCCCGGACTAGGATTAAAGGGCTGAATGCGCTCAGCTTGATCAAGTGTTATTCCTGGTCGGTTTAATGTCTGGAGGATGCTATCGGCAAAGTTTTTTTCTTGATCCGTGTACACTACACCACCTACTCTTTCCAGATTTTGATGCATCAGTTCCGCCAAGGTCTTATTGGGCATGAGGTTGTAGGAACCATGAATGATTTCATACTCCATCTGCGTTTCTGTGCCTTTAGCGGCACCTTCGGCAGCCAAAACGAGGCGCTCAAACAATCGCTTAACTTCCGCCCGGTCGGGGTGACGTACATAGTAGAAAGCCTCCGCAAAAGCAGGCACTACGTTGGGAGCCTCTCCTCCACGAGTGATCACATAGTGGATGCGTGTTTTTTCGCTGACGTGCTCACGCATGAGGTTGACCATATAGTTCATAGCTTCGACACCGTCTAATGCGGAACGACCTCGATGAGGAGCTGCCGCTGCATGAGATGCTTGGCCATAGAAGCGAAATTTGGCTGACATATTGGAAAGTGTAGAGCCCGCATCAGCACTATTGCCATCGCCGGGATGCCAATGCAATACGGCATCAACATCATCAAAGAGTCCGGCCCGAGTCATGTAGACCTTTCCTGCACCACCTTCCTCGGCAGGGGTACCGTAGAAACGTATTGTACCAGAAGTACCAGAACGCACCAACCAATCTTTGACAGCAATAACGGCAGCAGCAGAGGCCGTACCAAATAGGTGGTGACCACAAGCGTGGCCATTAGCAGATTCGGCGCGCGCCTGCTTATGAGCAACTGCCGCCTGAGAAACACCCGGTAAGGCATCGAACTCGCCAAGGATACCAATGACGGGGCTACCTGAACCAAAGCTGGCCACAAAAGCGGTGGGAATGTCGGCTACTCCCGTCTCCACGGCGAAGCCGGCAGCAGATAATTCAGATTGCAGTAGCGTACTGCTTTGTTGTTCTTGGTAACCTAGTTCGGCCCAACTCCATATCTGCTGAGCGATATCGCTATAGTGTGCCGTGTTCTGATCGATGCTTTCCAACACCTGAGCCTCGTCCTTGGATAAGGATGGCTGTGCTATCAATACAGTGAGCGATGTTGGAATAAGTATTGCGAATAAAAGCAGCCGTATGTTGCAGAATACAGTGTTCATGACTAATCCTTTTCTGTGAAAATAAGACACTGTGATAAAACTATCACTAGGAAATTGGACTAGCGATGTGGAGTAGCCACGCCTGCGGCGTGGGACTGTTCGCCAGCGGGCGAACAGCCGAGCGAGTAGCGAGCTACGCAACGTAGCGTACAGGCCCCAAAACAAATAAAACCCTCCAATGAGGGAAAAAGACAAATTTAGGCCCGCTGACGCCCCTTGAAGAGTATCAAAAACGCAAAGGCGACCGCGATGCCAAATAGGCACGGAAACCACCAGATTTGCGCCCAATCATGAAGGCCCGAAGGCAGGGTGTGCTTGCTCACACTTTGGCCCGCGACATAGCTACCAATAAATACGCCAATACCTAAGGTAAGCAGTGAATAAAAGCCTTGACCAGTACTTCGTAAATGCTCTGGCACGCGCGTATCCAGGTAAATCTGGGCGGACAGCATACTGAAGATATAGGCAATACCATGAAACAAGAGCCCTACGATGAACCACGCCTCGGAGGACTGGTGAATGCCGATAATGAAACAACCGTAGCGTACTCCCCAACACAAAAGCCCGATGAAGACAATAGTACGAAGCCGCCAAATGCGGAAGAACCACGGAATGGTGAGCATAAAGAGTATCTCGGTGATTTGCCCGATCGACATTTTGCCGGCGGCATTGGTTACACCTTGCTCATTGAGGAAGAGATTGACAAAACTGTAGTAGTATGAAGTGGGGATACAAATAAGCGCAATGGCTGCCACCAATACGATGAGGGAACGATCGCGAAAGAGGGCCTGCATTTCGGGCCCACGTAGGCTTTGCAAGAGGTTTTCGCTGCGCTTTTGGGGTGGCGTCGATGGTAAGGTAAATGAGTATAAACCTTGTAACACTGAAGCTGCAGATGCAATCTGAAACGGTAGCGCTTGGTCTTCAACTTGCAACCATCCAATGAATAGACCAATCAAAATCCAGGAAATGGTACCCCACACGCGCACACGCGGAAAATCTCGTTTGGTGTCTTTTATATGATGAAAGCAAAGCGAGTTGGACAGGCTAAAAGTGGGGAGATAGCACAGCACATATAGTAACATGGCGGGGTAAAACAGCTCAAAGGTTTTTAGTTGGGATAATGTAAAGAGCAGAACACCGCCGCAGAGGTGGAGAATACCAAGGAGCTTTTCGACGGAAAAGAAACGATCGGCCAGTAAGCCAAGCACAAAAGGAGAGACAGTGGCGGCAATGGCCGTGGTACCGTAAACCATACCCACCTCAAGGCCGGTGAAGCCGAGTGTCTTCTGCAAATAGGTGCCAGCAGTAACAAACCAGCTGCCCCAAATGAAGAACTGCAGGAACTGCAGGATGGATAAACGAAGATGCAGATACGGAACCATCCGCGAAAGTACAACAGTGCCCGGAATAAGTGTTGGGCCTACTCAAAAAACAATCATCCCGAACGCACGCAGAAGGCGGTTCGGGATGATTGCTAAGTGGTTCTTTACAGGTAATAATGCTTACCTGGACCTACCAGCCCGGAAGGAGGTTTAGGCCAAAGACTCCTCGAGTGCCTTCCACTAAAGGAAAGGCATAGTACGGCTCTACAACCAAGGCGCCGAAGAGGTTGATTCGTAGTGATGCACCAGCGGTGAATATTGGCTTCACCTCCGGAAAAGCCACATCTAGTTCGCCTGTTACCGGGTTCACCAGGGGTTCTCCGTCGCGGTCGAGGGTGTAGATTGGACCACGGAGCTGATCGTTTCGTGTCCAGGCTATACCTCCGTCAATGAAGAAGTTGAGATCAGAGAATAACGCCCTGGACTTAACTAACGCCAGTTGTCTTGGACCAGTAAATGGTATGCGTACCTCGAAACTAGAGACGAGCAGCTTGGAACCGGTGAGTTCTTCGAAATCTCGTCCGGAAGCCAAGAAAATCTCCTGCCCTTGTTGGCTATTCAGACCCCGCACAAACCAAGGAAAACCTAAGTATTGTGGGAATAGGTCATCGCTGTTGCCACCATAACGGCCATAGTGCGTGGCGCGGAAGGCGAAAGTAGCAGGCCGCATAAACTTATACCGTCGGTAATCTGCAGTAACCGAGGTGAAGTTGAACTCATCGAAATAGCGCCCTACGGCAAAACGGTATCGTTGACCATTTAGAGGAGCCGTGAGACCGAAGGAAGAATTATCACCCACAAAGGCTGCTTCTACCTGTCCGATTTGGAAGCCGGGAATATCGGCAATCTTATTGCGTTCCTGCCCAACAAGGAAGAACGTATTCGGCTGGTAGAAGAAGTCGCGCTGGTCTATTCGGCCCGAGTACAGCGAGTAATTGGCGCTGGCCTCAATACGAGTAGTGGTACTCAATGGCAGCTGCGCAAACACGCCAAGTTGCTCCTGGAAGATTCGCTGTTCGAACAGAGACTGGCGATCGACCAAGGCTAGATTACCGCCACCTAGATCGAGCGTATCACGGAACTCTACCTCTGATCCGGCAAAACTTCGGAAAGGTTGGTGGGATAAGGAAACACCCCAATGGACCCGTTTCTTGCGATTGATATAGGCTAGCACGCCACCAACATCAATCAGCTCACCGTTCATGGCAATGCTCGTGAAGAACTGATTATCTCCCAGAATATCACTAAACAAAAGGTCTACTCCACCGGCCACACCGGTAGTGGTACCAAAGGCTTGGTTGGAACCAATACCAACACCACCGCCGCCACCGATATAATCGAGCTTAAACTTAGGCTTGTACTCAATAGGTTGAATTGGAACCACTTCCTCCAGATCTGCACCAGCACTATTATCGGCCAAGAGTTGATCTACAATCTTGGGAGCACGCTGATTTACGCGAGGCAGCGTAGCAGCTGTCATATCTACATCATCTGGCGCTACAATATTGGATAGCAGATCGTCGGCCTCAGCCTGGTAGATTCGATACCCTTGAGAGCTGAAATAAGTATAGACTAAACGATTGCGCTTGCGGTCGATGCTGAAAGCAGGTGCGAAATGCGTAATACCACTTACACCGGTGATCAGGTCTGTCAATTGAACGATATTACCACCGCTACGCTCGTAGCGATAAAGGTTGCGGTAGCCATCACGATTGGAGAGGAAAATGATATCGCCATTTGCATCTTCTTCGGGATTGAGGTTATCGGCACCTGTGAAGAAGTCGTAGGTAGTCACCACACGAGAAGCCATATCAAGCTCCGCGATATTGAAGTGGTACTTACCGTGGTGGCGATGATCATTGCGCATACTCAGTTCATCCGTCGCAAAGACCAAGCGATTTCCTTCGGCTGAAAAGCTAGGATGCATCTCAGAGAATGGGGTATCAGTAAGCTGTTCCACCTTCTTGGTGCGGATATCATAGGCGTATAAATCTACCTGTCCATTAACCAGCCCCGTAACCACAATTGTGCGGCGATCTGGTGACCAGGTAGGGTTGCTAAAGGCTGGAACACCAGGAATAGGCTCTTCGAGTACCGTTTTTCCTGTTTCTGCCTCGTTGATGATTAAGATATTATCACCTTTAGATACGCCTACGTAGGCAAATTCGCGACTGTTTGGCGACCAAGCACCGGAGGATTCGATGTAATTAAAATCATCGATATGACCACCACGAGTACTACTTGCTACTTTGCGAATAATCTTACCCGTACGAGCCTCTGCCAGGAAAAGATCAATGCCGAAAACATCCTTTTCCGATAGGAAGATCACATAACGGCCATTGGGACTAATTTCTGGGGCAATATTCAGTCGACCAGCATTTTCGTTACTGATAATCTGTTTACCCACAAACGCCTCTTTGCGGCCATTGATCATTTCTTTGTAGTGCTCTTCAATGGCACCCTTCCAAAGCTTAGACAGGTCTTCACTCGTCATCCCGATAACTCGTCGGCAGGCGACATCGAAACCATACTTAGCCGTTTCCAGGAAAAACGGGGCAATGATATCATCCCCTTTCAGGCCAGTGACGAACACCCAGAACATCTGTCCGTAGCGATACGGAAAATAACGGGGGTTGTTAAGATCTCTGAGAGTAGGAAAATCATCATGTAGCACGGCGTCGCGCATCCACATGGCGGTATGTGCATCTACCGAGCCGATCGATAAATACTCCGCCAGACCTTCCACCATCCACAGGGGTAAGTTCCCGAGGTTTCTCAGACTGGTAGAATCACCATTAAGGATCATATTATACTGAAAGGCGTGGACTAACTCGTGCCCAAGGACATGGTGTGTCTGCTGATTGGACATAGCAATCGGCATTATGACACGGTTTTTAAAGGCCTCAGTTACACCTCCTGTTCCTACACCGATACTTCCGCTAATGGCATTGGTCTGCTGAAAATCAGCGTGATCAGCGTATAGGATAAAGGGGTTTTTCTCGAGGATAGTGTCCTCCAGTACATATTGGTGTTGTTCGTACCACTCTTCGGCCTGTGCAACAAATTTGCTAATAAAGGCATCATTATCTAAGTAGTGGTACAATTCAAAGTGGGGGCATTGGACCACCTTGAAGTCAAAGTTTTCGTAATTAGGTTTATTACGACCAAAGTACTGGGCTTGAAGTGTAGGCCAGCCCATGCTCAACACCATAAAGGCAAGCAAAATTCGTAAAGGCATAGATGGCAAATTTTTCATTGGTTAAGGGGAAGTTGTTGCTAATCTCTTTTGTCTTCTTACAACGCTAGACGTAGCCAACAGATGTATAGGATGGGTAGGTGACGCGTTAAACATTTCTTAAAGCGCCGCGCCCGGCAAGCTAGCTGACAAAAGAGTCCCCTACTCCTAAAACCGTGATAATCAGGAAATAGTTGGTCAAGGTACCAACGGCAAAAATTCCTTAGCAATAAAGAGGTGGCCACTAAATCGCTGCCAAAAACGTTATTATCTTGGAATTCGGCGTCATAAAAACAGAATTCCGAAAGCGCGTTACGCAATCCGGTGGATTTAACTTATATAGCGGGCGCTTGTTAAGAATAACAAGAAGCGTTCTCGCATCAAACCAAGCGATTATGAGGTATTTACTCCTAAGTGGGATACTGACATTAGTCATCGGCACCATGGCCGCCCAGGATACGGGCTACACTCAGGTGAATGGTCAGTATTTTAAATATATGGTAGACGAGTGTGGCGACACACTCATTGTGGCTGACTTGGATGATATTTCCATCTCTTCACTGCGTACGTTTGACAATGACGATGACTATCGTAGATATCGCCGCTATCGCCAGTATGCCATTAAGGTATACCCGTACGCTACTCAGGCCATCCGAATTTTCCGTGAAACGGAATATGCAACCAATAATTTATCCAAGCGCGAGTCCAAGCGCTATATCCGTCGCTTACAGCGGGAGCTCAAAGATGAATTTGCGGATCCGCTCAAAAACCTGAGTAAAACGCAAGGGTATATTCTCATCAAGATGATCGAACGAGAACTGGACACGCCACTTTTTGAGCTAATTAAAAACCTCCGAGGGGGCGTCACGGCCACTTATTGGAATACGATGGGTAAACTCTTTGGCCACCGCATTAGAGATGGCTATATCGATGGAGAAGATCGAATATTAGATGCCGTACTGGATGACTTTGATGTGTCCTACGACGTACCGATAACCTCCGGTGGCTGATCGGGTTCGGTGTCAAAAATTGAGACCCAAAAATTTCTATTGAACTAGATTCCCGCCTATATTTGGCTAGAATGCTATGATACACTCCTCTCCTATGAGGAGTACGATAGCAAAATCAGCGTTTATGCCTTCAACCGACGGATATCGCTTTTCTTAGTCGCCACTAGGTGAGTAAGCTCAAGCAATCAGAGTTGATCCGTCTTTACCGTTGTAGGCAGGTGCTTATGGTCATTTACAATAATGACTACAGTGGCACTTCTGATCTTGACACCATCCTCAAGATTTCCTGGGGCCGCAATTGACAGCTGTAATTGCAATGGCCAATGCTGAGTTATCGATGATGACTCAATTACGCAAGCCTGGGCCTAGCTCTTCCGTTGATCGGATGTAATAGCTAGGCAGATAGAACGGCTTTGAACTGGTGTAGGTGATGCCTGCAGCAGAACGGAGTCGGCGTGCTCTTAGCCCGAGAAGGGTTGGGGGTTACTGGTGATCCGGATAAAGAGGGTGGGCCCGCCGAAGGCGGTATTTCCGTAAACCATATCATCATCACAAGACAAAGCCGGTATTACTTCTCGTTCGAACGACCGAGAATAGACCTCAGCCAGCTTTTTTCGGTAGTGTAGAGCAAGATCGCAACCAATATCAACAAGATGGTATTCGCTCCCATGCGAACCACTAGGCCTTCTGGCAGCATTGGTTTAAGCCATTCTGACAGCCCCCATACCCCTAGTCCAAGCACCAGATAATACAGCATCTTATCCAGCCTGTAATCAACTGGCCAATACTTGCGCGTTAGGAGATACCCAGCTGTACTCATGCTCACGAAGCAAGCCAGACTGGCCCAAGCCGGTGCGTAAATGGTAATACTGGGTATGAAAATAAAATTGATAGCAAGGGTGATGATTGACCCCATTAAGGCAATATACCCAGCCCACCTGGTTTGATCGCTTAGCTTGTAGCCGATAGAAAAGTTATAGTAAAGCCCCAGGAAAAAGTTGGCTACCAATAGAACCGGTAAAATGCCTAACCCTTCCCGAAAGTCTGCTCCTAGGAAATACTGGATGATGTCCAGATAAAGCATAATTCCAACAAAAGCCAAACTACCCACTAAGGCGAAGGCTCGTGCTACATCAGCATAAATCTTTCGATCGTTAGATACTGCGGACTGGCGGAAAAAGAAGGGTTCAGCAGCATAATTAAAAGCTTGGACGAACAGGTTCATTAGTACTGCCAGCTTAGCCGCCGCGGCATAGGTTCCTCCAAGCGCAAGGTTTTCCTCAATACTTCCTGGTCCTAACTCCTTCAGTAGGGGAGTACCCACCAAGGTATTCACGATTCCGGCGAAAGCCGCCAAAACCAAAGGCAGTGCGTAGCTTAACATTCGCCGCCATATATCCTGAGCAAAACGCCAGGCCAATTGATAATACAAAGGCGACAAGAAAAGAAGGGTACAGCCGCTGGCTAGCAGATTAGCCCAAAACACATATGCGATACGCCTTTCTGGATTGTAAAGGGAAGCAGCCCAATTCACCTCTCGTTCAGCGGCCCAAGGCAAGAACTCGAGAAAGAAGAAAATCAAGCCAATATTGAGGACAATTGCACTCAGCTTCACAAAAGCAAAACGCAACGGCCGACTATCCATCCTTAGGCGCGCAAAAGGAATAGCAGCCAGGGCATCAAATGCAACGATCAATGTGAAGACCTGCACATAATCGCCGCGACCAGGATACTTCAGCCATGTTGCGATTTCTGGAGCAAGAACAAATAGAACCACGCTGAAGAATACAGTCGTTGCGATAATCGACAATGATGCTGTGGTAAATACCGTATCCGGATCTGATTGTTCTTCTTCCGCACGACTAGCAAACCGAAAGAAAGCCGTCTCCATCCGATAGGTGAAGAAGACTAGCAATAAAGCAATGTAGAAATACAGGTCAGTGACGATACCGTATTCTGCCTTCAGGAATATTCTCGTGAGGTAGGGCGTAAGGATTACCCAATTCACTACCCGTCCCAGAATACTACTGAGTCCGTAAATGGCGGTTTCGCCAGCTAGTTTTTTGACTAATGACATGCTGCCGCAAAGATAATCGCCTGTAGAACACCTTATATAACGGATGAGTATTTGTTCGACTTCCCTAAGAAATCGCCCCACATCATAAGGCCGACTAGTCGATGTTCAGCAGAGCAGGATAGGGCCTTCAGGAAATGATTGCAAGGCACAATATGAACACATTCAAAATTTAATTCTACCTTCGTCGTTACGTAATAAATGAGCAAAACCTATGATTAACGTCCAGCTACTCAAAGCAATATGTGAAACACCTGGAGCCCCAGGGTTTGAGCAGCGTATCCGCGAACTCGTTCTTGAAGAAGTGAAGTCGCTGGTTGATGACGTATCCGTCGACAATATGGGTAATGTAATTGCCGTCAAGCGAGGGCAAGAACGCAAAAAGGTTATGATTGCCGCCCATATGGATGAGATCGGTTTCATTGTTAATCATATCGATGAGGATGGCTTCCTTCGATTCCTGCCCCTTGGCGGATTCGACCCTAAAACGCTCACCTCTCAAAGAGTCATTGTTCATGGCCGTAAGGATATAATCGGTGTGATGGGCTCCAAGCCTATCCATTTGATGAAACCAGAAGAACGCACTAAGCAGGTGCCACTACAGGATTACTTCATTGACCTTGGCCTACCTAAGGAAGAAGTGATCAAATATATTCGGCCAGGTGACCCTGTGACCCGCGAACGTAGCCTGATTGAGATGGGAGATTGTGTAAACAGCAAATCCATCGACAATCGAGTATCAGTATTTATACTTCTAGAAGCCCTTCGCCTCCTTAAGGACGAAAAAGTGCCTTATGACATCTACGCAGTATTCACCGTACAAGAAGAGGTAGGCTTGCGAGGAGCAATTTCTGCGGCTCACTTGATCGATCCCGACTTTGGGTTCGGACTAGATGTGACAATTGCATTTGATGTGCCCGGAGCCCAAGGCCATGAAATGGTGACTAAGCTT
This sequence comes from uncultured Lewinella sp., assembly GCA_913057725.1. Lineage (GTDB taxonomy): Bacteria > Bacteroidota > Bacteroidia > Chitinophagales > Saprospiraceae > Lewinella. The sequence continues at coordinate 3,877 of CAJXOS010000060.1, read as the reverse complement.
GGTAAGGGTGCAGGTATTAAGGTTTTGGACGGTACCGTCATTAGTGACTACCGTATGGTCAACTACCTTAAGAAAATGGCTACCCAAAACGATATTCCCTGGCAACCTGAACTCCTACCTGCAGGAGGTACCGATACTGCCGGTGTTCAGCGCTATGGCAAAAAAGGATCAATAGCTGGCGCGATTTCCATTCCACTACGCCACATACATCAGACCATCGAGATGGCTCACAAACGGGATATCAAGCACTGCATTGACCTCCTCACTGTTGCCATCAGCAAGTTGGACACGTATAACTGGAGCTTCTCCAATACAGACGACGATGGGCAGACTCCAACTGCCGATGACTCCAAAGAAGAATTCTTCTAAAGTCAAACTAGTCAAGGCTGCACTTTCCTAGTACCTCTTTTCAAGCATTCCTGAAGAGACGCTCTAATTATTTTTCTCTTTTTCAATACTACGCAAATAGCTTGCGCAGTAAACTTCGATCATTGTATCAACAAAGCGCGATACAAGGGTTTCTATATGGATCTAACTTTTTCTTGCGAAAAAGTTCTTAAAAAACACTGATTATCAACACTTTGTGAAATACGACTAAAATTTTTTCATTTTTTTCTCGCAACACTGGAACTAAACATGGTTCTGATTTGGTTGATACGGCGTGCGCAAAAGTTGTGGCCCCGGCCAAAGCAATTGCGTGCGATAACAGCAAAAATTATATTTTTATGGTTCTGATGGCTAACAACGACGTAAGACGACGGGTCTTTGAGCGCGAGTTCCTCCCTGAACTCGATGCACTCTATGGATTTGCCTACCATCTCACATTTGATGAGACGGCAGCAGAGGATCTTGTGCAGGATACGATCGAGCGAGCCATCAAAGCTATCGATCAGTACCGGCAAGGTACCAATGCCAAAGCATGGTTATTCAAGATCATGCGTAACCATTTCATCAACGGCTACCGCAAAAAGGCGCGTCGGCCGAATATGGTGGACTATGAGGATGTTGCAGCGGTAATTCCTGACACGGAAACCCAAAACATCCCTTCCCTAATGGATTGGGACGATGAGAGTTTGGAAAGTATGGTAGGTGATGAACTATCAGCTGCTATGAATCGTCTATCTGACGATTTCCGAACAGTAATCATTCTGAGCGATCTGCAAGACTTCAAGTACGAAGAAATTGCAGAGATACTTGGTGTCCCAATTGGAACAGTGCGTTCTCGCCTGTTCCGGGCTCGTAACTTGCTGGCTAAGGATTTGAAGGATTATGCCGAATCAAACGGCTTCACTAATAATCGTACAAAAAATTCATAACCTTGCCTGAAGCAGGTTAAGCTCACCTGGAAGAACGTTTTCCTATTTTCTACCCTTGTTTCAACAAATTGCATTACCGGGTCGGAGGTATGGAAGCGTTCTTCGCAGGGAAAACAACAACGCCATGTTTATTACACCTTTTCACAATAAGGAACTTATCGCTACTGCCCCACCCAGTTGTGGCCAGCTAGCGTTTTTTGTGTCTGGTAATTGTTCGTGGTTTTATTGTTTTAACGGCATCAACCTACTAGGGCGAAGAAATTTTCCAGCCATGAGAGATCAGAATTTTCAAGACCTGATGCGCAAGCATAATAAAGACTTGCGGAACGATGGCCCCGGCAACGTCAGTGCATCATCATCGCAAAAATCAGCAGACGAAGCCCAATTTAATATAGATAGAGAATTAGAAAGCCAGACATCCTTTAAGCAGTTTTTAAAACGTAGCCTCCCTAATCGAAAGCCTTCCTCCGAGTTCATTCAATCTATCAAAGACCGGATCAAAACTATCGACTCTCCAGATTCCTCGATCTAAGTCTTTAGAACTCGTCGTCAAGAATTAGTTTCCTTTTTCAGTTACCTAGTTAAATAAGCTCCATGATCGTTGCTTATTGGCCTATGCTATGTTCCTCAATAAGGAATTAATTGACCGACTATCATCTACCCATTTCTTACGCTCATACTTGCTACTGTCACCTGGCAGTGAACAGATCTCATTTATCATAACAGAACCCATCTGCCCAAATAACACATCATTATTTAGGCAGATGGGTTACTAAGCTGATTTCGCTTGTCGGCATTTTCGTATCTTCAATGCAATACGCTAGAAGCAGCGATACCATTGTTGAACTTCAAAGCTTCCCGACTGTGAAAAAGCTATACTTCCTTTTTGTGCTGCCCCTCAGCACTATCTTCGTCTATGGACAAGAAGGCTTGCCACTAGAGCAACAGTTACTACTGGCACGTTATGACATGGAATGGACCGCTCCGGAATCACCTTACCGGGTAAATAAACGCCCATATAATGCCTTCCAGGAGTTTGACTTTGGTCTGTATTTACGCAAGGAAAAAGTAGAAATTCGGTACCTCTTTATCCCATTCGAAGATGACAGCAAGCGGGAACTAATCCCCCATTTGAGAGCTCCTAGAATGGCAATGCACCTGGCAAGTAATGATGAGGATAGCCATATCGCTGCTCATGAAATAGATCCTACAGTTCTGGATTCAGTCTATCAAGCTGACTGGGGACAAGTCTTTTACTTTCCGCCTAAAAAAGGCTTTAGTGAGGCAAAAGGTTGCCAAATGATGGCTTTATACCGAGAGGGGATTGGTATGTGTTTTGTCTTTCTACTTTTTGAGGAAGCACCTCCTAGTTTGCCCGATTTGGCTGAACTTCTCCGCTTTCTTCCTCGAAGATTGCAGAACTAACGAAACATATCTTCATCAAGTAGATCAGTTTCTGTAGACGTTTGTTGGACCGCATAATTCGGCATGCTTTTATATGCTGCAAAGGCTGCTACACCTCCGAAGATTATACCCGCTAAATTGAGTGCTAATTCATTCGTTCTATCCATGGTTAGCGACTGAACATCCATAAAGAGCCCTAGTAATAGTCCCAGTAGTAATTGCGTGCCCATGTAGGCAGCCAGGCCTATAAAGCCCCAGAGGAACTTATTAAGTCCGAGTTCGCCCGCTTTATTTACAAAAACTACGACAATAACAATTAGAACGATCATGACAAAGGTGTTTAGCTTCTAGCTAAAATAAGAGGAAGTTGGGATAATCAGAGATTTGATGCCTGCGACAGATTGAATCCGCTTAGCTTAACGGAATAACTTCAGCGTCGGCTATACCAAAAACTTGATCCCCTCTATTTACCGAAAGGATAGCCAAACCCGTAAAAGAACCGAAGGCTGGAAGTATGCCTTGTCGTTCTCCGAAGTAGAAACAAGGAAGTCGGAGCGATTGTCGGCCGTTTCCATGTAGTCTCACCCCAGGATGAACATGGCCGCACAGATTATACAATGCTGTTGCAACCTCCTCCAATGGTTCGTGAGTAAATCGAAAAGGTCCCTCGTCATGAATAACAGAGAGAATTTTCATCCGACTTTTCTGATACATTTCGCTAGGAAGTACGTCATGGTTGCCGGGCACCAGTTCAAAAGAAATATCCGCAAACTGCTCTAATAGCCCTTCCCACTCTTCCCAAACTAGATTGTAATCACTGTGGAATAAATCACCAAGGAGCAAGACTCGCTTTGGTTGAAAAGAAAGTAGTAGGCTGATTAAATGATCGAAATTGGCATCTTCCACAGCATCTGGAGCAGGTATCCCTTCTTTCCGAAAATGCACCGCTTTGCCCAAATGTAGATCTGCTAGCAGCAAGGCTTGAGCCTCCTGCCAGTAAATCGCTTTAAGAGGATGCAGCCACAAATGCTGCTCGGCTAAGCGGAAAAGTTGTGCGTGTGGGAATGTCTTCACGGAACAAAGATATCTTCAAAATCTAGCGCTTACGCAAATCAATAATTTTTTGGTTATGTAATTAATGTAAGGCTGCGTTCTGC
>CAJXOS010000059.1 GCA_913057725.1 uncultured Lewinella sp. | reverse complement strand
CGAGTACTTTAAATGCCCAGCCATAACGATTCACGCCAGTCCATAACTGATGATCACGAATTAACACGCCTGCCGAACGCAGATTGCCCAACGTGTAGAGAAATTGTCCAAGAACAGATCGGATTTGCAATGTGGTTTTCATTTGTTTGTAGGTGCAGTCTTTCAACTATCGTTTCGAAACATCTATACGCTTCCACTAAAATACCATCGGCAGCTACTTAATACCAAACTTAAGCGCCCATTGGCGGATTTTTTTCGACGACTCTTTCCATTTTTGGCACCAAACCCATTTGATCGTTAAATCAATGGACTAATACTAAAACTGACTTCGTAAGGCCGCACCTGTGCCTGGCAACTCTGCATAATGCAGTACAGCCTGGTCATCAATAGTGACACCCTGAGCAGGATCTTTGGCTAATAATAATGCCCCATCCATATCCACATAATCGAGCATCGGAGCAATATGAGCAATTGCCGAAATGCCAACTGAACTTTCCGTCATACACCCCATCATCACCTTTAACCCTAGCCGACGTGCCTCAGCAATCATTCTACGCGCAGGCGTAAGTCCTCCGCACTTGGTTAGCTTAATATTGATCCCGTCAAAATAGCCTGCACAACGTGCTACATCCGCTTCAATATGGCAGCTTTCATCCGCAATAATTGGCAACACACTTCCTGCCAACGCCGCACGATGATCTTCCCAAGCATCTGCCTTTTGGGGTTGCTCAATAAACTCTACCTCTAATGCCTTCAGTTCTTTTGAGTACGCAATAGTTTGCTCCGCAGTCCAGGCTGTATTGGCATCTACCCTAAAGGTCGCATTGGTATGTTGTCGGAGAGATCGGATAATTTCCAGATCCTGATCAGTACCTAATTTGATCTTGTAGAGTGGCCACGGTTTTTCCTGGAGTTTAGAAATCATTTCTGGAACAGGAGCAATACCGATCGTATAGCTCGTAGTAGGGCAGTTGGCAGGATCAAGTCCCCACATCTCATAAAGTGGTTTACCATGACGCCTGGCCCATAGATCATTAGCAGCCTGATCTAGGGCACAACGGACAAAAGAATCTTCTGGTAGTCGCTGCTCCAGTTCGGCGTAAAAGGCTTCTGGATGATCCAATTCATACTGTTCGGCCCAAGGCCTAATTTTCTCAACAGCTGCCAACATTTTCTCCATGGTCACACCATAGTAAAGGGTAACGGTCGCCTCTCCATAGCCAGTTAATCCATTTTTGTCTTGCAACTGGATAATCATCGTCGGTTGAACCGTACGAGATTCATGGCTGATGGTAAACGTATGTTTAAGCGGAAGCTCAAATTGGAAAACCTGGATTTTCATAGCAGCTTTTTTTCTTCACAGGAAAGGTAAGGGATTCTGTAGTTTTCTCAATTCCTGCCTGCCCTGAGTGCTCAATACCATCGGCCATCACTATCTTGAGGGAGAATAACCTACTTCCTACAAGCATGATTTCGAGAAGATCCTGGCTATCGAATAGCCTTACTGCAATTGCTGGTGCCGCACTGTTAGCTCCTTCTGAATTGCTCGCGCTCCAACATAGAGAATCTCAACTAGCCCAGCGGCTATCAGACACTAACAATGATGAGGGCTACTGGGAGTTAGTAAAAAGTCAATTCGTACTGGAAGAAGAATTGCGTTATTTCAACAATGGCTCTCTGGGTACTTGTCCGGAATATGTGGTAAAGGCCACCGAACAGTTTCGCAGAACACTAGACGGATTTCCCTCTAAGTACATGTGGGGTGGCTGGGCTGATCAAAAAGAAGCAGTGCGGGAAAAAGCAGCTGCATTATTTAGTGTTTCTCCCGAAACAATCGCCTTAATCCATAACACTACAGAAGGTATGAACCTCATTGCCTCTAGCCTTCAGCTCGAAAAAGGGGAAGAGGTTTTACTAAGTAATCACGAACATACGAGTGCACGGATTCCCTGGAAGCATTGGCAAGAACACAAGGGAGCCGTTCTTAAAACAGTTGAGCTACCGTTACTCCCCAATAGCATAGAAGAAGTCGTTGACCTATTCCGCCAAGCCATAACAAGAAAAACACGAGTCATATCGCTGGTGCATGTAACAAACACCAATGGGATGCGACTTCCCGTAAAGGAAATTACAGAGATGGCCCATGAGCACGGCGTCTTGGTAGCAGTAGATGGTGCTCAATCTATGGGGATGTTCGAAATCAACCTGGAAGAACTAGGTTGCGATTTCTTTACCTCTAGCAGTCATAAGTGGTTGTTTTCACCCAAAGGCATGGGCATTTTTTATGCCACCGAAACGGCACAGAAATTGCTAAGTCCGTTAGTTGTTTGCCGAGGATATGATGATCCTAGTATTCGTCGTTTCGAAAATTACAATACCAGAAACCTTCCAGAATTGCTTGGTTTAGGGGCAGCCCTGGATTTTCGTGAGCTTGTTGGTGCCGAAAAAATCGAAAGCCGAGTGTACGAACTCAAGCACTATCTCCGAGATCAATTAGCCGGAGATGAAAGGTTCGCCCTAAAAACCCCTGCATCAGATATGCTCTCTGCCGGTATACAAACCGTGGAAGTTGTGGGTAAAGACGTCAAAGAGGTAAAAAAGCAGTTGGCGGAAGAATTTCAGATTGATTGCCGCCCAATGAGTTCACACGACTTGAATGGATTAAGAATATCACTAGCGATTTTCAACACCAAGGCAGATATTGATTATTTATTAGGCGCATTGAAAACCATATAAACACACTACCTACAGAACACAAACAACTGAAAAACAGCCAGATAAAATAGAATTACGTTCTCGTAAAAGGAGAAAGCATACCTCTTTCTAAAAAAATTATGGTGTTAGTACAATAATTTTTTCTCTCCACTTGCAACCCTTTGCAAAGGCCCCTGTCCTTATCAATGTAAGTAAACAGAATCACCCCACTGTAAAATTAGAAACGACCGGGGGGATAAGCCTCCCGGTAAATTTCTAAATTAGCTACGGCAACATTTGGTCATGAAACGCAAGAAGGCCGCATTGGACTATGTGAATACGCATCGGGATCTTATTGAAAGGTGTCAACAAGGCAATAGACAGGCACAGTTCGATTTGTATAAGCAATATAACCGCGCCATGTACAACGTGTGCTTGCGGATGCTTTCCAATGAACACGATGCGGAAGATGTACTACAAACGTCCTTCGTGCAGGTTTTCCGGAAAATTGATTCTTTCCGCTTTGAAAGCGCCATCGGCGCCTGGATCAAGCGGATCGTAGTGAACAACTGCATCAATTTTCTAAAAAAGCGCCGGCTTCAGTTTTCGGAATGGGATGCAAAATTGGATCCCGTAGACGAAGCTAACGAACCACCCATACCAGCCGGCCTGAATGTGACCAAGGTCAAACAAGCAATGTCGCGGTTGTCCGATGGATACCGTACCGTCTTTAGCCTCTACGCATTAGAAGGGTACGACCATCAGGAAATTGCGGGTATTCTTGGCGTGAGTGAAGCGACATCTAAGTCGCAATATTGCCGAGCCCGGAAAAAGTTGAAAGAAATTTTGCAGTCAGATTATGCCTAATCAGGTTCTCCTGAACGGGTATACGGCTGGAAGTATATTATCCCCTACAATTTGATGATGTAGGGTGTAAAGCGAGTGAAAAATGCAAAAGAACGATTTAGAACAATTCATCCAGGATAACCGGGATGCATTTGACGATGCGCGCCCGAGTCTGAAGCTGTGGGCAGCGATCGAGAAGGACCTCGAAGGAGAAGAAGCCCCCGCAGCCAATATACATCCGCTACGGAGCCGCCGGCCATGGTACCAAATTGCCGCCTCTGTAGTCATCCTGCTAAGTGTAGGTGCCTTTGGTGGCGCATACCTGACGAAGCAGAGCAATCAGCCTACCGCACAAGATTTGATAGAACAAGTCGCTCCGGAATTTGGAGAGATGGAAGTCTATTACAACCAACGCATTGAAGAAAATTATGCTCGCCTGACTACTTACACGCAGGATCCAGAAATTGATGCGGACCTAGCTCAAGTGGATCAAGCTATGCAGGAATTGCGTCAGGAGTTGGAAAATGCCCCTCCCGGTCGGGAAGAGCAGATTGTGCAGCAGCTAATTGATAGCTACCGTCTGAAGCTAGAAATCCTAGAGCGCATTCTCGAACAGATCGAAGCCAACAATAACAATATTACTACACCAGACAACAACAGCAATGAAACCAGTATTTAAACTACTCCGAGCAGGCAGCTTGCTTGTGGCCGCCGTGCTCGTAGTGGGCCAACTATCGGCGGAAACGGCTCCGCTACGGGAGTTCACGAAAACAATTAACAAGCAGTTCAACATGTCGGCCGATGGCGTGGTAGAACTAACAAACAAACACGGTAAAATTGACATCAAAACTTGGGACCAAAGTGCTGTACGAATCTCTGTAAAGATTGTCGTAGATGCCAAGAACGAAGATGATGCTCAAGAAGTTTTTGACCGTATCAGTATTGATTTCTCTAACTCATCAGATCAAGTTTCGGCGGAAACAGAAATTGCCGACCGTAAGAGTAGCTGGTGGAGTTGGAGCGACAACAGCGACGATTTTTCCATCAATTACGAGGTTTACATGCCTGCTTCTGGCAACCTTGATGTGACTGCTAAGTACTGCGATGTATATTCTGCAGCGATTGCCGGACGAGGTGAGTTTACCGTGAAGTATGGAAACTTCAAACTAGACGGCCTCGGAGAAGACAGCGAAGTGAACCTAGCCTACGGAAACGGAACACTCATTCGTTCTCGCGATCTAAGTGTAGATCTTGCCTACGGCAATCTTAAGGTAGAAGAAGCTAGTGATGTTACGATTGATGTTCGCTACGGCAAACTGATGGTTGACCGCGCAGGTGATGTTGTAAGTGACTCTCGCTACTCTACCTTCCAACTTGGTGAGATCCGAGAATTCCGCAATGATGGTAAATACGACAACGTATCGATCGGCTTTGCCGAAGAAGTTGTGGTCGAGACGCACTATACAAATGTAGCAGTAGAACGCTTAGCTCGTCGAATGAACTTGGACATGGCTTACGGTTCTGCGAAAGCAACTCAGGTTGAGACGAGTTTTGATGAAATCACACTCAACGGCCGATACACCGACTTCAAGCTATACATGGATAGTGGCGTAAACTGTTCACTAGATCTTTCTAGCAACTATGCTGATATCCGCTTGCCATCTTCTGGCATCAATAAAAACTATGATGCACAAGAAGGTAGTTCTCATGAAGTACGCGGTACTATGGGAAGCGGTGGCAATAGCACGATTAAAGCTCGCATGAGCTACGGTGGACTCTTAGTTCGCACCAACTAAACGGAAGTTCGATAATCGATATAACGGAAAAAGCCCTGATGAGACTCATCAGGGCTTTTTCTTATTCTGGTAGGACTGAAAACAAGAAGCGGGTCCAAGCAATGCTCGAACCCGCTTTTGATTTTGTAGTGGGCGATGAGAGACTCGAACTCCCGACCCCCTCGGTGTAAACGAGGTGCTCTAAACCAACTGAGCTAATCGCCCGAATTTCATTAGCAGGGGTAAAAAACGGAGACCAATATTCTTGGGATTACCTACCCTTGCTTGTAAAGCGAGTGCAAATATATGCGGCGTTTTTTTATTTTGCAAGAGCTGTGCTTAAAAAAAGCAAAATATTTTTCTCCCGTAGGGGCAATGCCACAGCAACTCAGTCAGTTATCAACTTAACATCCACACTTCAAAACTATGAAACGCCTTTTACGCCGACTATTGATCTTTCTTGGCATCTTTCTTTTGCTTCTTGTTGGTGTTCTCTGGGTCACAACCAGCTTCTTTGCCGACCGCATCGGTGAGCAAGTGGTAGACCAGGTGAATGCTCAGCTCAAAACCGAGCTTCAAATTCAGGGTTTTGACCTTTCCTTTATCCGCACTTTCCCCAACCTCGGTGCCAACCTGCAAGGCGTGACCCTTGCTGGTACAGATGGGGAGCCACTTCTACAAGCTTCCGAGTTGTCATTCCGTGCCGGCTTGCTCAGTTTACTGAGTTCGAACATTCAACTAAAATCTGTACTCATTAGAGAGGGAGAGCTAAATATCAAAATCGACCGAAGCGGGAATGGCAACTATGACATATTCGAAGCCTCTGAGGAAGTTGAGTCAGAAGAAGCAAGTTCCGCACAAATCAACCTTCAAGAGGCCTTGATTGAAGATATGCGAGTCAGATATACTGATGAGGCTACGCAACAGCGTATGGCACTTCACATTAATGAAGCAAAATTTGGTGGACAATTTGGCGCAGCTAATTACCAATTGAGTTCAGAGGCAGATATACACATTGCTGCGGTCGTTTCTGAAAACGAAACGCTAATCTCCAATGAGCCCCTCAATTACGTCACTAAACTAGCTGTAAACACAGAGACGGGTCAATATCAGATTGAACAGCTTAACATTGAGCTCGGGGCACTCCCACTCACTGCTTCTGGAAACGTTCGCATTGGCGAAGAAGATCATTTCATTGATTTGGAAATTCAGTCGCAGGATGCCCAGCTGGAAGACATGGTAAGCCTGCTTCCTAAAGCGTATAAAGACAATATATCAGGCGTAGAAACCAGCGGTGAATTCACCTTCTCTGCTGACATCGAGGGTATCTATGCTGATCGTCGCCAACCCAAAATCAAGGCAGAGCTACGCTTCTCTGATGGCCGTTTAGGGGGAGATCGCATCAAGGCACGCGTTAGAGACTTGGGTTTTGTTGCCTTCTTCACCAATGGGGCATCTCAAAGTGAAACGACCTCTAAGCTTGTCCTGGAAAACCTCCATGGTGAATTTGAACGCGAGCCTTTTGCTTTAGATCTTACGGTAGAAAACTTTGACGATCCACGCATAATTTTTGCAGCTGACGGCACCTTTGCTCCGGGCGCGATCATGGGCTTTATCCCTGATGAAAGAATTACGGATGCACAAGGGAAAATTCATCTTCGTCACCTCCAAATCAGTGGACGATACAAAGACATGATCAGCAACCAGTACGACTCGCGTGCAAAAATGAGTGGTGAGGTTGATTTTGAGGATGCGGGCTTTACTGTGAATGGCGAGGATGTAAGTCTTGCGGAAGGAAGAATTTTACTAGAACAAAACCGTCTTAGTGCAAACGGTGTACGACTAGTAGCTCCCGGTACGGATATCACTTTTGCAGGAACAGCTTCCAATATTCTCCCCGTTGTATTCGCCGACTCTGTCAACTCACAGAATGCTCGCCTACAGTTTGAAGCAGAACTCAAGGCCACAGAACTAGATATAGACCAACTTCTGGCGTTGGGTGCTCCTTCCGAGGAAGCCCAAGAACAAGCAGAGGCCACTGGTACTACAGACTCCCTGTCACAAGCGGAGGTCGAAAAGCGCGCTTTCTTCACTCAATTCCTTGACGGGACCTTCACCGCTGAGATTCAAGCATTCAACTACGGAGAAATAGAAGGAGAGGACTTCAAAGGGAACTTGCAGTTTCAAGAAGGAATAATGAGCATTGATGGCCAGACGCAAGCAATGAACGGAGAATTCATTCTAGAAGGCGAAATGAACTTCAACGACGCCCCATCCCTCACTGCTAAACTAACTGGTAATGCCATTGATATTCATGAGTTCTTCCGACAATCGGAAAACTTTGGACAGGATTTTCTCGTGGCAGATAATCTTGCCGGTAGGGTAGACACAAAGATTTACCTGGAGTGCTTCTTCGACGAGCAAGGAAACTTCCTGGAAGACAAACTCCGGGTACTCGCAGGACTGGGCATCAAGGATGGGGCATTGCAGGACTTCGCGATGCTCGAAGACTTTTCTTCTTTTGTCAATATTCGTGATTTACGGGAGATACGATTTACTAACCTCCAGAACTTCTTTGAGATTAGAAATCGCAAACTCTACCTACCGGTGATGTTTATCCAGAGCAATGCCCTCAATATGACCATCAGTGGCGAACACAGCTTCGACCAAGACATTGCTTACTATGTGAAGGTAAATGCGGGGCAAGTAATGGCAGACCGTTTCCGTCGTCACAATCCTTCACTAAGACCGAAACCGGCTCGTAGAAAAGGATTCTTCAATCTATATTATGCCATCTTAGGCAACTTGGATGATTATCAATTCAACTCGGACAAGCGACGCGTTCGGAATGACTTTCAGGAAAGCGAGCAGCGTAAACGCGATATTCACTTCGAGCTCGAACGGCGTTTCGGTACAATCATCGAACTCGTTGATGAACCAGTGGATTGGCGAGACATCCCCGAATTTGAGGAAGACCCCGATAGCGATGAACCGGAATTTCTGGATATGGAAATCGAAGGGGGCAACTCGGGAGGATAGGCTAATTCTCCCAGTTCTTCTTCTCTTGCTCAATGTGGTGAAGCACTACATTGACCCCATATTTGTCTTTAATGTGTTTAGCGAGCATATCAGCTGCATATACGGAGCGATGTTGCCCGCCAGTACAACCGAAGTTCACCTGTAAATGGGTGAAGCTTCGTTCTATGTAGTCTTCTACCGCAGCATCCACTATGCGGTAGATGTCCTGTAGATAATTCCCCATCTCACTATGGTGCTGCAGGAAATTAATAACAGACTCATCTCGCCCTGTGAGTTTCTTGTAAGGCTCATAGCGGCCCGGGTTGTGTATAAACCGACAGTCAAAGACAAAACCGCCACCATTACCCGAGTTATCTTCGGGCACTCCCGTCTGCTTATAACTAAAGCTGTTAATACTTACAGTAAGCAAACTTGAGCTGGCCTTAATCTTATCAAAAGGCTCAAATTTCTTTGAAGAGATCAGTTCCTCTAGCGCCCGGCGCAATTCAGGAATATCTACTGGAACCTTCTCGTTATCGAACAACCATTTGATATTCCGTAAGGCAAAAGGGATGCTTTGAAGAAAGTGCTCTTTGCGCTCATACAACCCACGGAAACCGTATGCCCCCAATACCTGCACACAACGCATAAAGACATAACCGTAGTAATGCGTAATGAATTCATCTCGATCAACGGTGGTTATTTCCGCAAGTGCGTCCAGATAGTGATGCAGAAGTTCTTCTCTGATATCTTCCGGAATATTTGCTTTCGCCTGATATAACAGACTCGCCAAATCATACTGCAAGGCCCCCCGTCGCCCACCTTGATAATCAATAAATATGGGTTCACCATTTTTGATCATAATGTTCCTGGTCTGGAAGTCGCGGAACATGAAATGCGAGGTATCTGTTTCTAAGAGATAATCAGCCAATCGATGAGCATCCTCCTCCAGCAGTTGTTCATCAAAAGGGATATAAGCCAAGCGTAGGAAATAATACTTGAAGTAATTAAAATCCCAAAGCATGGACTGCTTGTCAAAGTTGGTACGAGGAAAACATTTATCATAATCCAGTCCCTCCCCTCCTTTCACTTGTAAGCGCGCCAGCTGCTCCACCACGCGTTTGTAAATCTTCACCAGGTAATCAGGAAAGTAGTCACCCTTTTGCAGTAGGTAACTATATAGGGTCGTTGCCCCTAAGTCTTCTTGCAAATAGATTTGCTGCGCCTGGTCTTCTGCAAAAATCGTTGGAACCGGTAAATCCTTTTCTTTGAAATGCCTGGAAAAACTAATGAAGGCATCGTTTTCCTGAGGGTGTGGATTGTAAGCACCGACCGCGATCTTGTTTTTGCTTTGCAGGCGATAGTAGATACGATCTGAACCTGAAGGAGCAAGCGGGAGCATTAAGGTTGGGACTTCGCCGCTCCACTGTTCAAAGAGCGCACTAAGTTTCTGTTCGATTGCGATGGAGGCCATGGTGGCTTGATTTGATCTGCAGAGTAGTAATAGGCAGCGTATCTACTCCTAATTATCGCAAATGTAAAAAGAAAAGCCCTGCTGATAGCTTTAGACTACCAGCGGGGCTTTGTCTTATAAGAGATAAGTAGATGTTCTTTCCAGGCTGAGAATTTAAACTGCTGCACGACGGCGTGCTGGGCGGCGTACCTCTAGATAGGCACTTGCACCTGGACGCTGCAGCAAATCTGATAATAGTTCCTTAGCACGGAACAATTGTGCTTTCACGGTACCCAATGGAATGTTGAGCTCAGTAGCAATTTCTTCGTAGCTCATTTCCTTGAAGTAGCGCAACTCGATCATGATCCGATACTTATCACTCAAGCGAGTAAGTAAGTGACGCATCAAGCCAATACGCTGATCTCTGATTACCGCTTCTTCCGGATTAAGACCAGTAGCGTGCAGGGTGCTGGAATAGTCCTGCTGGCTTTCTTCATCGATGCGCTCGTCGATTGACAGAATAGTAAGTTTCTTCTTGCGCACAAAGTCGATGCAGTTGTTCACTGCAATTTTGTACAACCAAGTGCTAAAGGCATAATTAGGCACGTATGATGCCATACGTGTAAAGGCCTTACCAAAGGCTTCGATCGTCAGATCATGGGCGTCTTCACGATCGTTGGTCATGCGCAGCATCAAGTGATAGATGCTAGACTGATGACGCTCTAACAACTGTGCATAGGATTGTTGACACCCCGACTTCGCTTTCTCTACAAGCTGATAATCGTTGAGCGCCTTCTGTGTTAGTCTTGGGTTTTTAATTGCTACTTCCATTTTCGTATTCGGCTACCGGTTAATAATGACGGTGCGAAGACGAGATAGAAAACCAAGTAAAGGAGATCCAGCATAGGGAGAAAGGGAAGCAAATTTTGCTCGCCCAGATGTTTGCTGGTTCCATGAGATACATGGAGGACTACGCTCATCCGCACCAAATAATTTAGTGTCAATATTGGCCACCAAGCCGGAGACAAGATCAAAATCAGAACACTTAGCACATAAAAGGCAAAGTGGCTAAAAGCCAGTGCGCCCAATGCGATTTGGTGTTGCCAGCGATAATGACTGCTCACACTTAGGTGGCGTCGTTTTTGGATGTAGTAGCCTCTCCAAGAGGTTGCCGGATCGGAATAAATCCGAGTTTCCGGAAAAAGATTAATCGTAGTATTCCCGGCATGCGCCATTTGATTTACCAAGAGATCATCGTCTCCGGAAACCAGATGCTCATGCTCGCTAAAGCCTTTTGCTTGCCAAAATATGGAACGGTGATAAGCCAGATTACGACCCACACCCATATAGGGATGGCCAGCAAGTGCAAAAGAAAAATATTGTATGGCAGTGTAGAAAGCCTCAAAACGAATAAAGCGATTTAGCCATCCGTCTCGTTGTAGGTAAGGACCATAACCAAGCACAATAGTATTCTGCTCTGTTAATGATCGTTGTGATACCCTCAGCCATTGTCGACTTATTGGCCGACAATCTGCATCAGATAAGAAAAGTCTTTCAAAGCTCGCTTGTTTAATGCCCAAGCTCAAAGCTGCTTTTTTACCCAGAGAAGTCTTGTTCTGGATTGAAAGCAAGCGTAAGGTCGAAAATTTTTTTTGAAATTCCAAAACCACTTCTGCGGTTTTGTCAGTAGAGTGATCATCGACTACCAGGATCTCAAAGTTTGGATAATCCTGTTCCAAAAAATAGGGTAGGTTCTTTTTTAGGTTCTCCGCTTCATTCCGCGCACAGATAATTACACTTAATGGAGGAAGCACCTTTTGAGGGTCCTCTACTTGTTCAGGCAACTCGAATTTGGCCAGGTGCGAAAATAAGTAGCCCCAATACCATAGTTGCAGTATGGAGCACATCGCCAAAGCCAGAGCTAGTAGAGTTAGTAGCACTGCTGCAATGAATTAAGGATGCGCGGCTACCCAAACTTCTCCGTCAGTAAACACCTCCTTTTTCCAAATAGGAACTGTTTGCTTCAATGTATCAATAGCATATTGACAGGCCGCAAAAGCTTCTACCCGGTGAGGGGTAGCTACCGCAATAATGACGGCAATTTCACCTATTGCCAATGTGCCTACTCGGTGGTGAATAGCCACGCGCTCTGCAGGCCAGCGCTCCTTCAACGCCTCAGCAATCTTGCGCATCTCTGCTATTGCCATAGGTTCATAAGCCTCAAAATCAAGGCGCTCAACAGCACGTCCGCCAGTCTGCTTCCGTACCGTCCCTACAAAGTGTACGATACCACCGCAAGCTGCACCTGCCACCCAGTCTTGACAATCCTGTAGAGACAGTGGTTTTTTCAATAATTGTATATCAATAGCCATAGTTATATAGTAGCTTAACTTATTACCCTCCTGCTACGGGAGGAATGATTACCACTTCATCTCCAGCTAAAATTTCTTGCTCTGGCGATGCATATTCTGCATTTACTGCAATTGCTACCGACCGCAATTCTTGTAGTGCTGGATAGGTAACATAAAGCTCCTCAAGCAGTTGTTTAACGGTAGCTTTTTCTGCTAAATTTAACTGAATTGCTGGTGCACCGAAGATATCACGCGCAATCCCAAAAGCCATGATTTCAACCTCCATTTACATATGTTTAATGTTCTTAATTCGACCGTTTTTGGTCCAAACCTTTGCTTTTTTAAGGTTTTTTTAACAAAACTTTAACACTTTCTTTTAACTTCAAGGAAGGTTCTCCTCCGACCACTATATTATTCGGTCCCACCCTAGCAAACCTCCGATTTATATCGGTCGGCTGTTAGTTTAGAATACATAAGTAGGAGAAAATTTCACCGCCTCTGCACACCAAACCGTTGAAAAATAGAGTTTTATCCCTAAATCCGGGTCGAAAATCGGAAAAGCTTGCCTCACTTTTATAAAGCCAATAGCTTTGCTGTGACTTTTAACAAGAAGTGAAGTCTTTATTTGTACACATTTGGTAACAAATTATCCCCAAAAAGGATAAACCAGGTGAAAACCGGCTACCCCAATAGAAATGCTATCCCCAGTCGTTGTTAATCCCCAACGATTGCGTTTCGAAGACAAGCCGGACTTTGTTTGACGAAACTGAAAACAATGAAATTCCCGTGGACATTCCTTGTCCCGATGCTGCTATTAGTATCGGTGACAACAGGATACACTAATCCCAATTCGAAAGCAACTGAAAATTCTACTTTTTTCGACACTCGCCTTTCGGATGAAACTGTGGAAGAGCGCATTGCCCAAATCGGCCTTCCTTTTGACGCTCGCAATACCCCACAGATCAAATCACTAATTCGCCGTTTTACGGTTGAAGGTCAGCACGATTCAGAAGATATTCTAGGACGGGCAAAGATTTACTTCCCAATCTTTGAGCACTACCTACGTATGTATGGTTTGCCTGAGACATTGAAGTTCTTGCCAATCGTTGAATCTTCTTTACGCCCTGCTGTATTTTCTCCTGTTGGTGCTGCTGGTCTTTGGCAGTTTGTGCCTAGCACAGCTCGTTTGTACGGCTTGACTGTAAACGGTCAGGTTGATGAGCGCCTCGATCCACACAAAGCTACTGAAGCTGCTGTACGCATGCTGGGTAGCTTGTATCAGCAATTTGGCGATTGGGCACTTGTACTTGCCGCCTACAACTGTGGCCCTGGCCGCGTACGCAAAGCAATGCGTGTTGCAGGTAGCAGTGATTACTGGACCCTACGTGCATACTTGCCGACAGAGTCTCAACGCTACGTACCTCGCTTCGTAGCTGCTGCTTATCTGATGAACTATCACGCGGCTCACGGTTTGAGCCCTGATTTTCCAGATTACGACCTACTGGACACACGTACATTTAAGATCAACCGTTCTATTCACTTAGGAACAGTTGCTCGTGAATTAGAAATGAGCTACCGGACGCTAACTCGTCTTAATCCTTCTTATCAGCAAGGATTGATTTCAGCTAGTAGCAAGGGGCAATATATTACCGTACCAACTCGCATCGCTAACCAGTTTGCCGAGCGTTACCTTGAAAACAGCAACTTGGTTGTTCCTGCCAATCGGCAGAAGAGCCAGTACGTTACTGTACCTGGTGATAGTCTCGACACACTTGCCGTATTATTCCAGTGTTCTAAAGAAGAATTGATCGCTTGGAACGGACTCGGTAGTGAGCAGCTTACGGTTAATCAGACCTTAAACGTTTACTTACCACGTCGAGTGGCTCGCCCATAAGCGACATAACTAGACGTTACCTTCTTTGTGAGCCCCTTTCTGGTCAGTCATTCTGATCGAAAGGGGCTCACTGTTTTTACCTGTTTGAAACCTTTTTCTAAAACTGCCGTAAAACTCTCATAACAAGAGCTTTGGGAGGCATCTAATTTTGCCCACACTACTACACACATACGGGCACTTACTGAAGACCCAAGAAAAAAGTTGATCTGCTTTATAGCTATGCTACATAGTTAAATAAGGTATTGAATCACCGTATGCACGAGAAAACTACAACGCCCTACACAAAATGAGAAGCCTACCCAGATGGGTTATAGTATGGTTATGCTGTACTGTAATCGCCCCCCCTATCCTTAGGTCTGATTGTATGTCCGACCTGGCTTACCTCAAGTCCTGCTTAGCAGTTCAAGACACTGCTTATCTACAGCGGGCTTATTACCGATACACACAGAGTGGCCAGAAAGAAACTGGCGAAATGCTAGCTCGAATCCCAACCTTCGAAGCTGAATTTGATCGTGCACTATTGGAGCATGATATTCCCCAGTGGGTTAAGTACTTGCCAATGGCCGAGAGTCGGTTGCTAGCGCAAGCTTTTTCACCAGCTGGCGCCGCAGGTCTTTGGCAAATAATGCCAGCGACAGGTAGAGGGCTAGGTCTGAAAATCAACGGGCAAACGGACGAACGACTCCACACAAAAAAGGCGAGCCATGCCGCCGCCAAATATCTAAAGCAGTTACACTCTCAATTTGGAGACTGGTTGCTGGCACTTGCTGCCTATAACTGCGGCGCAGGAAACGTTCGTAAGGCGCAACGGCGCGCTAAAGGTTATTTCTATCATGAGATAAGTCGTTATCTCCCTAGACAAACCCGGCGATATATCCCTAGAGTACTTACCATTGCCACAATCGCTGAGAACCCTGTACTTCACGGATTTCCTGGCAAAAAACGTTCTACTGAACAACTCGTTCCATATCATTGTCAACGCTCTACTGATGTACAGGAGCTAGCCAACTACTTTTCTTGTAGTAAGTCAATACTCCAACGGCACAACCCGGCCTCTTTAAATGGAAAATTCCAGGCTCGCAATGGTGTTACGGCAACGATCTACATTCCTGCCGAAGTTGCTAATGCCTCACGACACAAACACCTCATGCGCATAGGGAATCAGCTTAAAAGAATGGACCACCCAATTATCTACTCCATTTATCCAACGAGCACCCCTTCACCGGTATTTGCCGCGATTGTTCAGGAAGAAGAGCCTTGGGATTGGTTATTGGCGTTTAAGCTAATCGGCAATCCTGCCGTCTCCGTAGTTGGATAGTAACTCTGATGGCTAAAATTAATTCTTCGGGCTCACGAAGGAGCAGTTGTAATAAATTGTTGTTAGCTTCAATGCTATAACTGACAATCAAAGCACATGGGCTTCAATAGTATACGTGCCCCGGGTTTACTACTAGCATTCTTACTTTTCTTTGTTTTTGGAAGTACGCAGGACTCCGTGCTAATCTATCGGAGTTTACTAGAAAGAAAAGCTCAGCTGAGTGATGCCGATAAAATAGCTGCCGCTCAACGTTGTATTGAGCTTGCGACAGCTCAAGGTGATAATGAATCTCATATACAATGTAGAATTTGGTTATCACGAAACCACTATAACCAAGGACAGCCCTGGGAGTCCGAAAGGATTTTATTGCCTGCGATTGAATTAGCTACGGCTACTCAAGACACCATCCGTCTCTTTGATGCGCTACGCCACTATACCGGAGTCCTTTCCTCTTCAGATCGCCCTGACCGTGCTTGGGAAGTAGCCGAACAGGTTTACCAATTGGCCGAAGCGAGCAGAGACACCCTCCTTATTGCCGATACCGAACTGATGTTGGGTCGCTTTACCTTGTACTACCGTAATGATGACTACGAAGGAGGTATGCAGCACCTGGAAAAATCGCTTCAACTATTCCAAAAGCTTGATCGTAGGGGGCGGGTTGCAGCGGTGATGGAATCAATTGGTCAGTATACTCGTGATGCTGCACAAGCTGAAAGCTATACGTTGAAAGCGATTGATGTTTACCAAGAATTAAACAACAAGGTGGGTGAGGCTTGGGCCTATTTCAGTCTAGGATTACTTTATGCCCAGCAAGAACAAATAGATTTAGCCTTAGCTGCCCTGGAAAAATCTCAGCAGCTTCACACGAACAATGAAAGCCTTGGAGGGATTGCTGATGTATTATTGGAAACCGGCAATATTCATCTGCAGCAAAAAAACTATGCTCTAGCCATCCAGCAATTGCGAGATGCCCTGAAAATCGCTCAAGAAATCCCGCTTTACCCTAATATTCGTGATGCAACGGCGCGCTTAAGTGAAGCCTACGCTGCCCTGGGTGACTATACCAATGCTTTTGCCTATTCACAAATGAATGGTGCCTATAAAGACTCCACCTTTAATGAAACCCTTTCCCGACAAATTCGAGAGAACAACGATCGCTTTGAAACAGAGCGCAAGAATCAGCAAATAACCGAACAACAGTTAGCGCTAGCCGAACAAAAGAACGCGCGAAACCAGCTTCTTTACAGTGGCCTTGTGCTCTTATTATTGACCGCTGGAACGTTCCAGTTTTTCCTCTACCGCCAGCGGCAACGCAAACGAGAAGTTGAAATAGCGTTGGCTACTGAAGCCAAAGAAGCAGAACGTCTCCGGGAAATTGACGAACTCAAGACCAATTTCTTCACCAACGTGTCACATGAACTTCGAACTCCTTTAACCCTTATTTCTAGCCCTCTAGAAGAAGTTCTGAAGAAGGTAAAACAAGTCAACCTTAAACCGGACTTAGAACGTGCCCACCAAAACAGTCAACGCCTACTCAGCTTGATCAACGAGATCTTAGACTTATCAAAACTAGAAGCCGGAGAGCTTGCGCCAAACTTCACTGAAATCAATCTACATTCCTTTTTAAGAAGAGTCTTTTTTTCGTTTCAATCGGCAGCTGACATCAAGAACGTAACCCTGGCATGGGAGACTACAGACACCTTGCCACAAGCAAGTATTGATGTACCTAAGCTGGAAAAGATTCTCAACAACCTTATCAGTAATGCCTTAAAATTTACTCCCCCTGGCGGAAAGATCTCACTTTGGATAGATGGAGCGGCGCTGGCTGACAGCATTCAACCTCTACTCAGACTTAGGCTCACGGATACTGGCCAAGGCATCCACCCCGATGATCTACCACATATCTTTAATCGGTTCTACCAAAGTTCTCAGAAACAGCCGCAAGGTGGTACGGGAATTGGCTTATCACTTTCTCACCAGTTGGCTACTTTATTAGGTGGAGAGCTTATGGCTGAAAGCGAATGGCAAAAAGGAAGTAGTTTTCAGTTAGAACTACCCATTACAACAGGTACGTTGGCGTCATATGAGCCGATGCCGAATAAAGAAAAAGAAGAACCGGTCACGCTATCGACGGCTCCAGCCCTGATGTTTCATTCTCGCCGGCCACAAGTAATGATCGTCGAGGATAATCCAGAGATGAGTAACTACCTCCTGGAGAAGCTACGGGGAGACTATGATTGCCATCTCTCAGAAAATGGTGCAATCGCTATACAGATGCTTGAGCAACAGGAATTCGACATCATCATATCGGATGTAATGATGCCTGTAATGGATGGCTTTGGCCTTCGTGAGACCATTAACCGTCACCCTAATTGGAAACGGATCCCGTTTCTATTACTGACGGCGAGGACTTTACCGGAAGACAAGATTAAAGGCTTTAAGCTAGGGATTGACGACTATGTCACTAAACCCTTTAGTTTGCCAGAACTCAAAGCTAGAGTACACAACTTACTAGAGAATAAATTAGAGCGGGAGATTGCATTGAATTCTACGCCAGCAGATGTTGGCCTGACTCCAGAAGAAGAGCTTATAAAAAAGGCTGAAGACTTTGTTCGCGAAAAACTCGACGACACGACACTTTCCGTAGAAGCATTGGCCAAACACTTAGGTTATAGCCAACGAAATTTATCTCGCGTACTCACTCAAATTTCCGGTCTTAGTCCAGTGAAGTTTATTTTGGAGCTACGGCTGCAACATGCAAGGCACCTACTGGAAACCCGCCAGTTTGCGACCGTAGCGGAGGTTCGATATGAGATTGGTATCGAAAGTGCATCCTATTTCACCGCAAAATTTAAACAACGTTTCGGGTGTACCCCGACCGAATACCTTCAACGTTGAGTTGAAAAAAGAAAAGCGGAAGCTTTCGAGGCTTCCGCTTTGTCTATCTATTATCACGAGTAGATCACTCGTACTAATTATTCACTAGCGTACTAGGCTAATCCGTTTAGAGTACTGCTTATTTCCTACGCGAAGCGTACAGACGTAGATTCCAGCAGCCCAGCCGATATCTGAAAGTGGCAACGCCAAGCGTTGGCTCCCCCCCATTTGGTATCCCTGGAATACTGTCTTCATCGGTTGTCCTAGCATATTATACAATGTGATATCTACCGGACTGGCCGTAGGAAGATCGTAATTGATAAACAGCTGTCCCCCCTGGTAGAAAGCCTTCAGATTGACATCGGCTGTTTCTGGTGGCGACCAAGTATTAGTCACATTACAGGTAAGTCCGAGGCCGCCAAGACGCTCAAAGGACTCGCCCATCACCTGATCCACTAACATTGAATCTATGCATAACCACTGTTCTAAGACGGTGGCGTAGATCTGACGGAAATCAAGTGTGTAGCGTAGGTTTCCATTCTGATCCACTTCCTGCAAATCTGGCAAACCTCCTAAGCTACCATTACCATTAATGCCTTCTCCAAACATCATCAGCGGAGCTGCCGCACCGTGGTCAGTACCACCCGAAGCATTTTGCTCAATACGACGACCAAATTCTGAGAATGTCATAGACAACACACGCTGGCCGTGCCCACCATTGGATAAATCCTCGTGGAAGGCTTGCACAGCACGTGCCAATTGGTTCATAAGCACAGGGTGGCTATTACCTTGGTTAGCGTGCGTGTCAAAACCATCGTGAACAACCATGTACAGACGAGTGCCCAAACCACCGCGAATCATACGCGCCACTAAGGACAATTGGTTCGCCAAACTATTATTGTCGTACTCTACGCTATTCTCGCCTTGATCAAAGGAGTTGGCAACCACCTCGGCATAACGGAAGGTATTATTGGCAACCGAACGCAGGTAGCTCAACTGTTCTCCATAATGACATTCTGGAACAGCTAGCGGATCGTATAACTGCCCGGTTTGAGCAATAGCATACAACTGCTCTGGATTCGCTACGTTCAAAGACATATCGAATCCGTCCAGGTTATTAAATACCAGGTTTCCAGCGCTTCCCATCTGAATAGCTGGTGGTTCAACCGGCGGGTCAGTTAGAAAATCAGGAAACTGCTCACCTAACGTTCGCCCCAGCCAACCTGAAGAAGCAGGTTCATTGGCATCTACACCAGAAGACCATATATCCGTCGAGCGGAAGTGAGAAAGGTTCTGATCTTCATAGCCAACATTATTGACCACTTTCATTTGACCATCCAACCACATATTTTCCAGTGACCCCATTGTATTGGGCATTCCTAATTCACCCGTAAGGTTAATCACCTCGTTCTGAGGGATGGCGATATTGGCACGACCCGACTGGTAGGTGCCATAGTCAAATAACGGAATAATGGTATTCAGTCCATCATTACCTCCTTTAAGGCGGATGAGTACCAGGATACGATCCTCTGTATTGGCCTGTGAAAGAGCCATCGCTAATGGCGAGTTGGTAATCGCCATTACGGGTGTCTTACCCAGTAAAAAAGAAGCTGTACCAGCAATACCCATTTGTCTTAGGAAGGTACGTCGGCTCCAGTTTTGGTGGTCCTGCGTATGAGCCTGACCGTGTTCTAAACCAATCCCCCTCTTTGGAGCGGTTGATTTTGATTTCTTATCATGATTACACATAACGATCAGGATTTAAGAGAGTTGAAATTCTGGTAAACGAGAGATATGCTGCATCAGCAATCCAACCTGTGCAGGAGCAGTATCCCAATACAGGTTCCATTCACCATCATCATAATAGTTTTGAGGAACTTCCCACTTGAATACTGCGGTAGCAGCTTCATAAGCTTCTGGTGTGCTCAGGCCATTGGGTATTAGATAATCCACAATAGCTTGCGTCACCAAGGCGGGATCGTTCGCATCATCCGACGTTAGCGCTCTGGCCAAATCCACCAGGGATTGTGGCGCAGATTGATATGCAGTAAATATGAAGAAATCTGATGATTGCCAGCGGCCAGTGATGGTATTCGTATTGATCCAATCTCTATTACCAGGCCAACCTGCCACATCAATCGGATTGAATATTCCCTGATTGAGCTGATACCCCGCATAAAGTACATAGTTGCGGGCATCCTCACTGTTGGCAAAGCCTCCCTCAAGGATAGTACCAACCATTAGGTCGTATGGACTCTTAATGCGAGTACCCAAGACATACTCATCAAAGAAATGTTCGCTCTTAAAGAGTTGACGGAAAACGGGCGCCAGCTCCCAATCATTGTTACGGAAGGTTTCTGCCAAACCAGCAACAATTGTTTCATCCACTTCAGGATGTACGAAGTGGCTGTAGATCTTACCGCAAATATGCTCGGAGATCTGTTGTGCTCGTTGCGTAAACAGAATTTCGTGCACTTCATCATAACCCCAATTGCCCGTCTGACCAAAGATGGTCTTGTTGCCAGTATCGTGCAAGACATCAACGAAAGTGATCGGAGCACAAGCAACAGAGAAACCGTTCCAACCGGTTAAAGCCCGAGCCGTATTAACGATGTCTTCCTGGGTGTATCCATTATCCTGGCCAAGTGTGAAGAGCTCATAGAGTTCACGAGCATAGTTCTCATTAGGCTCAAAACGGGTGTTCTGAATGCCATTTAAGAAAACGAGCATGGCCGGGTTCTTGCCCATTTCGTAAACGAAGTCCCGGAAATTTCCAAGCGCATACGTCTGCAGAAGCTGATGGTACTCGTACATCCATGATGGGCAGAAGTAATCTTCAAATCGAGTCACAAAATGATTGTGCCAAAATAAAGTCACACGCTCTTTGGGGCCATTGTCGATCATAGAGTTAACCCAATCTCTTGCGTACTCGATCAATTGCTGATTACTTTCCATACCGAAGTCGGCATAATCATTGATCGTCCAGTTGTACCAAGTTGGCTGTGGAAGATTGGGGGTGTTGAGTATCTCATCAATCATTTGATCAACTAGATCTCCGGGGTTTTGCTGGAGAGCAGCAGTAATCGTTGCCTCATCGGCACCGAAACCCAGGCGGCGATACAGGTGCTGAGCCCGTAGACGGTTCCATGGGGCTCCCGCTGAATCAGCATAAGGTGCCAAGGTACCCGTAGCGCAATTAGGAGGGGGTAAAACAGTTAGCATAAATAAGCCGAATTAGGGTCATTAATAATAAGACTAGGAACAAGATAATAGATTACTGGTGTAAGACGATAGTTCTCTAACCTAAGGTTACACAATTGCCTGTCGTTGTACAGTTTGCAATCTACATCTCTTCTTGGACCACCTTATTGGAAGAAGGTTTAATTCTGTGGTAGATATTCATTGAAAAAGTATGCGAATGCTCCTCATCACGCATGTGTCGTTTCCCTGTTACGAAGCGCCATTGCGACCAATTTAGCTGTGGGAAATAAGTATCTCCGCTAAAAACATCATGGATTATCGTCAGGTATAATTCGTCAGCATAGGGGAGGGCAGCAGTGAAAATGGAGCCTCCCCCCAGTACAAAAATGCTATCCTCAGCTCCGGCAGCGTCAATCGCTACTTCCAGACTTGAAGCAACGCTCGTATTGCCAGAAACTGCCAAGTTAGGTTGCCTGCTTACAACATAATTGTATCGGTCCGAAAGAAGAGCATCAGGGTTAAAATAACTCTTGCGCCCCATGATAAATACGTGGCCTTTGGTAACCGCTCTAAAGTATTCCCATTCCGCTGGCAAGTGCCACGGTAGCTGATTGTTAGCACCGATTACTCGATTGATCCCCATGGCGGCAATCATCTTAATGCGGGGTCTGTTATGCATAAGTTTTACTTTGCGCGGATTTTGGCTATCTTTCGAGGGACCAAAATAACCACCGCTACATGAGGTTTCTGGCATTTTTGCTCTTCCTGGCCTTTCTCCTATTTGCTGTTTTTGCCCGTTGGTTCTTCATCTGTGACATCTTGCAGCTCTGCGAGGAAGAAGTAATTGAGGAGGTAGAAGATGAGCGCCTAAAGACGCTTCAACTCACGAAGGAAGATACAATAATACTAAGTGGTTATGATCAGTTCTTGTTTGCTCCTGAGTCCTATACTCCTGAGCTAAACGACAATAATCGAGCGTTCCTTGATACCCTCGCCCGAATAATGGCTACCGACTCTACGGTAGATTTGCAGATCCTTGGCTTATTCACCGAAGGTGAGAAGGATGTAATGGCAGGGTTCTATGAAGACTTAGGCCTTGCTCGGGCCGCCGCCGTACAAGATCTGTTATTGACTAAAGGTGTAGGTGAGAATCATATTATCCTCAAAGGCGAGGCCAGTACGGACAGCTTAATCACAGAACCACTTCAATTTAGTTTTGTCTCTAATCAGCTTCCTTCGGAATACGCTAATGCCTCCTATTTATTCACCAACATGACCTATTCGGACGCGAATTTCCCGAGCAATAGTGATGTTTTCGATCCCGGAGATGCCTTCCGCCTTTATGCAGATTCTGTTAAGACTTATATTGAACTTAACCCTGAGAAGAGTATCCGCATCATTGGTCATACAGACAATGTTGATACGGAACGTTACAATATGAAGCTCGGGCTAAGAAGAGCTGAAAGTGCTCAATCTTGGCTTCTAGACCACGGTATAGAATGCGAAATTGAGGTAGCATCGATGGGTGAAACCGAACCCGTAGCTACCAACAAAACCTCTGAAGGTCGGCAACTCAATCGCCGAGTGAACTTCATCATTGAATAACCTGCTCCCCCATAAAATTATTTGTCATGATTGATCAGTCATTACTTGACTACTTCACACGTATTGATTCTCGAGAGGGTATTTTCCTCTGGATGTCCATGCTTATTGCTTTTCTTTTTGGCTTCATCATTGCCTATTTACTCCGATCAGGTAAAGTTCGTCGACTAAAGAAAGAGAATGCTAAGTTGAGTGAGGATTTACAAACTGCCGAAACTCAACTTGCTAGCGCACAAGAGCAGCTCAAAGAACGCAATGTAGAGCTACAAGAAGAAAGCAGGGAAAAAGTGGACTTAATGGACCGCGTTGGTCTATTGGAAAAGGAACGGGAGCAGAAGCTTCGTGAGGTGGTTGCGCTTAATCAGCAAATAGAGAATTTGCAGGCCAGCAATCGTGCTCTACAACAGCAAATTGACCAAGCACAAGATGGGGCAACTGATGCAGGTTCTGGCTCAACGAGTACTGAATCAAGTACACCTCAGCCATTTGTAGATACGGGTTCTTCCGCCGTTGAGTTTACCGCGCTGCAAGATCGTTTGAGTGCTTTTGAATTGACGTTAGCACAGTTGCAGCAGGAAAATCAACAGCTACGTGCCGGACTCACTGAATTAAAAGATCACAAGCACAGTGCTGAAGAAGTACTCCCTGTCGTAGACGCTGGTCCGACGGAACCAGAAGAGGTGCATATCGAGTCGAAGAAAACGGTACTATATGACAAGATCATTGTTCCAGATCGCGAACAAGATGACTTAACTAAGATAAATGGCTTAGGCGACTTCTTGGCGAAGAAGCTCAATAGTAACGGCATTTTCACCTATGCTGAAATTGCAAGTTGGACGCCGGATCGGATCAAGGATATCACCACATTGATTGGCTATATCCCCGGACGAATTGAGAAGGACGATTGGGTTGGTCAAGCGGCCTTATTGCTACAACAACAAACAGAAGGAGGCAGTAATGAACGTTCCATTGAACCACCTGCGACTGCTCCTACGGAAAAACTGCCCAAAGGAATAAAAGAAGGTGACCTAAAGATTGTGGAAGGTATTGGCCCGAAGATTGAAAAGGTATTGAAGAAGGCAGGCATCGACGATTGGGCGACTTTGGCCGCAACAGAACCTGGTCGTTTGAAGGAAATCCTGGAAGAAGCAGGAGATCGCTTCCGAATGCATAATCCTTATACCTGGCCATTGCAGGCGCGTTTGGCCGCTGCCGGTCGTTGGGAAGAATTCAAAAAATACCAGGAGGAGTTAAAAGGAGGCAAAGAGCAATAGCTATAAAAGACAGGAGAGGAAGGGTGATGCATCTCGCTACTTTACCACACACTACACTTCGATCTTCACCCTTCGCTCCTGACACAATTTTGGCTATGTAAATACGTATGAGAAGGAAAAAACTACAGTTTGATATAGGCTCTTCTTAAGCCGCTGCAGCGGTCATTAAATGCTTATTAAGCGGCTCTTTCAGCTGATGAACCAACTCTGGGTCGACAGCTTCCGTAAAAAGGTCAATTTTGCGGTGATCATTGATAATCTGCAGCCCCATTGACTCTGCTAAATCCTTAGCAAGCCCGCCCATATACATCGCATAATCACGCGATTTGCCGATGGCCATAAGGAGGTCAATCACACCAGCGCGAATTAACTCCAATGGATTGTACTGAGCAAGGAGCTCACGCTGATTGCCAACCGCCTGAATAATTCCACGGCGACGAAGGTTCTCGCGCAAACTATCTGTGGAATATCCCAGCACTTCTGCACGATAGCGCCACCAGTTACTAGCCGTTCCCTGATTACGTTCCTTGTAGCGACGAAGATGACGACGTTCACATTCTTCTTGACAAGAGATCAGAGTCATCGCCTTAGTAATCTCTACCAAATGACGGAATTGATCCGTACTCAGTTGTTGAGGAAGTGCCCCTTCAATATGAGCAGCTAATTGACGAGCATATTTTTGCTTCACTTTGCTGCGCGAACGCAGTACAATTTCTTTAGCAAAAGCAACAGAAAGGTAATAATCATCCCAAAGCACGTTTTCTTCCGTCTTTCGCGTAGCGAAGTCCTGCATTCTAACAGGTTTACGAATACCATCAGGGAAATCATAGTAGTCTTTTATCCAACGCTTGACATTTGTTGGATAATGCTGTGCTGGCAGCTGTAAAGCTTGGTGTAACTCTGTGGCTACAACAACCTTTGTTCCTTTTTTGCTTACAAATACACTTAGATCCATGACTATTGTTATCTGATCTGTTACAAACATATTCTAATTTGTTTTAAAAAACAAATATTTTCAAATAAAAAAATATTTAAACACAATCTAACTCTAGCCAGTAAAGACACACAAATCGCTATTAATCAAACAAATTAGTAAAACAACTCACTAGCTATTCGATCAGCTAACAAACGTCCTTTTTTACTTAAAACATAAATACCCCCTTTTTCAAGCACCAAAATATCACCAATATAGTTATCTATATTTTCTAAAAAATGTTCTCTGTATCGTCCTTTTAGCTTATTCACATCTACCCCCCAAACTGTTCTTAAGCCTGTCATCACATACTCATTGTATTGATCCGCTTCACTCAGAAGCTCTTCTTCATAGAGCTCTTCTTTAAAATCAGGCATAGCGTCTTGTTTTTGAAGATTCGCAATAGCCTTCATGTATCCCGCATTGTTTGCTTTATTCCACTGCCTGGAAAAGCCATTGAAACTATGAGCTGAAGGGCCAACTCCTAGGTAAGGTTCGCCGCGCCAGTAATTACCATTGTGCACCGCCAGCTTATCCGGTAATGCAAAATTGCTAATCTCATAATGGAGATAGCCCGCTGCTTCTAACCATTGCATCAGAAGTTCAAATTGCCGAGCCGCTTGTTCTTCATCTACTGCCGGGCTGATTCCTTTTTTCACCTGATAATCTAGAGCTGTCTTCGGCTCAACCGTCAATGCATAGCATGAAATATGAGGGACACCTGCTTTCAACAGTTTTTCTACATTGCGCTGCCACGTTTCGTCGGTCATACCTGGCGTACCATAAATTAGGTCAACTGTGAGATTTGAAAAACCAGCTAATTGCGCCATTTCTATACACTGCTCTGCCTCTGCTGCAGAATGCGCGCGATTCATATATCGCAAATCCGCTTCAGCAAAAGACTGAACACCAATACTAAGTCGGTTAATGGGGGAATTGTGCCAATCCCTTAGTCGTAAAGGTGAAATATCGTCAGGATTAGCCTCTAGGGTAATCTCTGCGTTGGGTTCAATTTGAAAACAGTCCTCAATAGTTGAAAACAAGAGATCTAGATCTTCTTTATCTAACAGGGAAGGTGTCCCACCACCAAAATAAATGGAACGCAAAGGGCGATCTGGCAAGTAGCCTCTACGCATTCTTATTTCCGCAGCGATCGCTGCCACCATTTCTCCTTTATACTTAAGAGAGGTAGAAAAATGGAAGTTGCAATAATGACACGCCTGGCGGCAAAACGGGATATGAAGATAAAGTCCCGACATAGAGGGAATATTTTGTCCTTGCTAAACATAACGATTAGGAAGCAAAGACGTTCTATATGAATAGCACGAAAATAGTACTGCGATTCTGTTTTTCAGATAGTCAACTAAGTAGTTCATTTTAAACGTGTTTACTATTTGAAAAACGCAGAAAGAATCGTGATCTATTTTCTGCGCAATAAAAAGTGCGTGCACATCCACAGGCTGATTTGGTTTGGGCTACTCTTATGCATCCTTGTTCAAGGCAATGCCCAATCATTGCGTCTACAAATCCTAAGTACAGATCCCGAACTTTCCTCCTTAGCGGATGAAGACTTCTGGCCAGACACCGTCTATCAGGATAGTCCTACTTTAATGGCGGCTCTTCAACTATGCACAGAAACTCTCATCAATGAAGGTCACCTGGAAGCATCCGTCGACACCTTACTTCGTAATGAGGATAGATACACCGCCATTTTACACATTGGTCCGCAATTCACCTGGCTTCAATTGGAAGCCAACAACATCCCTCGAAACTGGCTTAACCGGGTAGGGTTCCGCAGTCGATTGTTTTCTGGCAAACCACTTAAAGTGACGGAATGGTTAGAATTACAAAAGGAGCTCGCTCAGGAAGCAGCCAATGCCGGATACCCTTTTGCTTCCGTTTACCTCGACCAATTTCGCTGGGCACCAAATGGTCAAGTCAGCGCGCAAATTAATATCGAACGCAACACCCTCATCTTCTTTGAAGACTTACAACTGGAAGGAGATGCGCAAATCACCAAACAATATCTCCAACAACACTTGGGGCTTGTACCTGGGCAAGTCTATAATGAGTCGCTCATTCAGCAAGCGAAACAACGCCTGCAAGAACTGCCGTTCGTGCAATTGAAGCAGGACCCCAAAGTGGAGTTTATCGGAGATCAAGCGCGCTTGATTCTTGACCTTGCTCCAAAAAACGCCAGCCGCTTTGACTTCATCTTGGGGGTACTCCCTCGTAGTCAGCAAACAGGTCGACTGCTTATTACTGCACAATTAGATGGTGCACTCCAAAACGCATTAGGCAAAGGCGAACGTATCGCGCTGGCCTTTGAACAGCTTCGACCACAAACCCAAGAGTTAGACTTAGCCATACAGTATCCTTATCTCTTGCAACTTCCATTTGGCCTGGATGCTCAACTAAACCTGTACCGCCGCGATACCAACTTTATCAACCTCAATTGGCGACTGGGGGTAGATTACTTCTTGAACCGTGGCCGCTCTGTACAAGTATATTGGGCACAAAATCAAACCAATCTACTGAGTATAGACAGTAACCAAATTCGCAACCTAGGTCAATTACCCGACACCCTAGACCTGAGGCGCACCTCCTTCGGAATCGGTTTTCAACTTAATCAGCTCGACTACCGAAACAATCCGCGTTCTGGCTGGGAATGGACGTTGCGTTTTGGCGCAGGGCAGAAGACGATTCAACGCAACAATGAAATCGAAGCCCTAGAAGAATCCCGCTTGTATGACAGTATTCGCCTACGAAGCACACAGTATCAAGTTGAAACGCAGATAGCATGGTACCTCCCCTTAGGCCAACGAGGGGTGGTAAAGACGGGCCTTCAAGGTGCAGCATTAATTGCCAGCGAGCCCGTCTTGGCCAATGAACAATTGCGCATTGGCGGGAATCAGTTATTACGTGGTTTTGATGAGGAGGGTATATTTGCCACCAACTATGGGCTAGCCACTTTAGAATACCGATTCTTGCTGAGTACAGACTCCTATCTCTATACCTTTTTCGACTATGCAAGAGTAGATAATAGCTCACTAAATAGCAGTCCGGATGTGGACCCCGTAGTTTGGTATCAAGGTCTTGGGGCAGGTATTACCTTCGAAACGCGGGCCGGACTATTCGGCCTTAGCCTGGCCTTTGGCAAGCAAGGGAGTATGCCTTTTGATTTTGGCGCACCCAAAGTACACTTTGGCTACGTGAGTTTATTCTAAGCCCGAAAAGAAAAATGGGCAGCCAGACCAGTGGTTCAGCTACCCATTTCTTTGGTATCAATGAGCCTAATTTCTTAAGCGTCGATCTTAGCATACTTGGCATTCGCCTCAATGAAGGCACGACGCGGAGGTACCTCGTCTCCCATTAGCATGGAGAACACATCATCCGCTGCACGAGCATCCTCAATGGTTACCTGCTCCAGAATACGCGTATCTGGATCCATGGTGGTTTCCCAAAGCTGCTCAGCGTTCATCTCACCAAGACCCTTATAGCGCTGTACTTTGATGCTGGTTTCTGAACCACCACCTTTAGTATAATGCTCAATAGCACCCTGGCGTTCCTCCTCTGTCCAACAGTACTGAAACTGCTTTCCTTTTCGAACCTGATACAAAGGCGGCTTCGCAATATAGATGTAGCCGTTCTGAATCAAGCGGTGCATATAACGGAAAAAGAACGTGAGAATCAAAGTAACAATGTGACTACCATCAACGTCGGCATCACACATGATGATGACTTTGTGGTAACGCAGTTTCTCAATATTCAGAATGCGTTCTCCTACTTCATTTTCTTCAATACGCACACCTAGTGCCGTGAAGATGTTTTTGATTTCCTCGTTCTCATAGATCTTATGCTCGAGGGCCTTCTCTACGTTCAATATCTTACCACGTAATGGTAAGATGGCCTGGAAGGTACGGTCACGACCTTGCTTAGCTGTACCACCTGCAGAGTCACCCTCCACCAAGTAGATTTCAGAAGCTTCTGGCGAACGCGAAGAACAATCAGCAAGCTTTCCTGGTAAACCTCCACCAGTGAGAACATTCTTACGCTGAACCATTTCACGCGCCTTACGAGCAGCATGTCGCGCTGTAGCAGCAAGAATCACTTTATCAATAATCCGACGTGATTCAGTTGGATTTTCCTCCAAAAACACACCAACAGCATTACCTACGGCACGTGACACGATACCCGTCACTTCGCTGTTCCCGAGCTCCCCTTTGGTTTGCCCCTTAAACTGCGGTTCAGGTACTTTAACGGAAACGATAGCTGTTAGACCTTCGCGGAAATCTTCTCCACTAATCTTAAACTTCAATTTCTTGAAAAGTCCGTTCTCCTCACCATACTTGGTAAACACCCGGTTTACCGCCCGACGGAAACCATTTACGTGTGTACCACCTTCACGGGTATTAATGTTGTTAACGAAGGAGTAGATATTCTCGCTGTAGGAGGTGTTGTATTGCATTGCCACCTCTACCTCGACATTATCTTCTTTACCGGTAACGTGAATCGGGTTTTCTGTAATCTGCTGTTTGCTTTGATCCAGAAATAGAACGAACTCCTTCAGTCCACCTTCAGAGTAGAAGTTTTCAGTAATGAAGTTACCCTTTTCATCCTTCTCACGCTCATCCGTCAAAACAAGTGTCAAACCTGAATTCAGGTAAGACAGCTCACGTAGACGGTGGGCCAGAATCTCATACTTATAGATGAGTTCTTCGAATATTTCTGGATCGGGAGCGAAGGTCACGCGAGTACCACGTTCTTCTGTCTCTCCAATTACTTTAACATCAGCTTGTGGCTTACCGCGATGATAAATCTGTTCGAAGACTTGTCCTTCACGATGCACCTCAGCGCGCAACAAACTTGATAGTGCGTTCACACAACTTACACCTACCCCGTGCAAACCACCAGATACTTTGTAAGTGTCTTTATCGAATTTACCACCTGCGTGTAAAACGGTCATAACTACCTCCAAAGCTGATTTCTGCAGCTTGGCGTGCATACCCGTCGGGATACCACGACCGTCATCTTTGACGGTAATAGAATTGTCCTCATGGATGATAACGTCGATCTGGCTACAGTAGCCGGCGAGGTGCTCGTCAATAGAGTTATCGACGACCTCCCATACTAGGTGATGGAGCCCTTTTGAATCGGTACTACCGATGTACATTCCGGGGCGCTTTCTTACTGCTTCGAGCCCTTCGAGCGCCGTAATATTGTCAGCTCCATAATTAGCCTTTTGGCCGTTATTAGCTGCTTGATTTTCTGTATTACTCATTAAGGCAAAAATACGAAAAAAAGCCCGGTTTACGAAGCCTTTTTCTAATGCAAATGTGGCGTAAAAGTCGTTCGCTACAAGCCTTTCTTTTTAAGCTCAGGATATCTTCAAAAAGCCCCCCTACATTGGCCTGTTCATATAGTAGCGCATCTACAGAAAGATCATTAAAATAAGCACTTCCGAAATCGGAGCTATTAACTTACTTTTGGGTTTCCAGCAGGTTCCATGGGCCTACTAATACATACAATTTGGCCATATTCCGGTGGGAATATTCTATTTTTGAAATATGAGCGACAAGGAGAAAAAAATTCCTTTACCCAAAGAGTTTACCGAAGGGCAGTTGATGACACAGCCGGAAACGCTCCAGCGGGGTCAGAAACAGCAGCATTTATACATTGGTATTCCTAAGGAAATTACCCTCCAGGAAAACAGAGTGGCCTTGGTGCCTTCTTCTGTCACCAACCTTGTTGCAAGCGGTCACCGCGTAGTTTTGGAAACAGGCGCTGGACTGAAGTCTAAATTCTCTGATCACGATTTTTCTGAGGCTGGTGCTGAGATCGCCTATAGCGCCGAAGAAGTGTACAAAGCGGATGTGATCATTAAGGTGGCTCCTCCAACCTTGGATGAGATTGAGCTCATGCGGCCTAACCAGCTGCTTATATCTCCACTTCAGCTCCCCATTATTAATGCCGAGTACATCTATCGCTTAAAGAACAAGCGCGTCATTGCGCTAGCAATGGAGTATATCAAGGACGACTCTGGTTATTTTCCTATTGTCCGTATCATGAGTGAAATGGCCGGCATCAGCGCTATGCTAACTGCCGGAGAACTGCTCTCCAACACCAGCGGAGGTGCGGGTGTATTACTGGGTGGTATTTCTGGTGTTCCCAGTGCCAAAGTGGTCATCCTAGGTGCCGGAATTGTAGCGGAATACGCTACACGTACAGCCTTAGGCCTAGGAGCTGAAGTGCGCATTTTCGATGATAATATCTACAAGCTCAAGCGCATTCAGAATCAAGTTGGGCGCTCCTTATATACCAGCTCCCTTAATCCCGTCTACCTAGAAAGAGAATTGGTGTCAGCAGAAGTTGTCATTGGCGCTATGCACTCTGAAAGTGGCCGTACACCTATTGTGGTAAGTGAAGAGATGGTAGCCAAAATGAAAGATGGTGCCGTTGTCATCGACGTCAGCATTGATCAAGGCGGTTGTTTTGCCACTTCCAGAGTAACCTCACTGGAGAAGCCGACTTTCGTCAAACATGGTGTAATACACTATTGCGTTCCTAATATCGCTTCTCGAATTGCCCGAACGTCTTCTATTGCTACTAGCAACATTCTCACGCCAATTCTATTGCGTGCGGGTAGCGTGCAGAGCATCGAAAAAGTATTGTTTGGCAATCATGGTTTACGGCATGGTGTCTACACCTACAAAGGCAGCCTTACCAATGCTTATCTAGGACGCCGCTTCAACATAAAGTCTACCGATTTAGACCTCCTTATTACTTCTGCACTGTAAATCTTGGATTGTACAGTACTTCCTAAACCCAATTTAGATGTCTGATAAGACCACCTATTTCGAAGTCATCGAAGAAGAAGACAAGCTTTTGCGCCAACGCCGAGCCAAGATCATGGGCGAGGAGTTTGCCAAGGCACTAGCGGACAATCGCTTTGGCATCGCACTCTCCGGTGGTGGTATACGCTCAGCTACTATCAACCTGGGTATTCTCAAAACCCTCAATAAATTTGGCATCCTCAAGCAGGCTGATTACTTGAGTACGGTGTCTGGTGGTGGCTATACCGGTGCTTATATCCAGGCCACAACCAGAGAGGAAGGCCAACAAGGACAATTGTTTGCGGAGGAGCACATTGAATATATGCGAGCTCGGGGTGAATATATGTTTCCAGGCTCGGGTTGGGAAAAGATATGGAATCAACTCACTTTGGTCGTTGCTTTCCTGATCAGCTTTCTCATGAGCTTGGTGAGCCCGGCTATTCTGGTAGCTCTTGTTGTGGGGTCCTATTTCTTCTGCAGTTATTTCGGACTCATCGAACTCGATTTCACGACTGCTCTTGCGGAACACTGGGACTGGCTATTGCCTGAAGCCCTCTACATCGGGATTGGCGTCTTTCTGCTTCATTATGTTTTCAATGTTGCCCAACTTTACAAACTAGACGGTTCCAATTTATTTAATCGCTTGGAAGCACTAGTGGTGGCGGGAATACTAGTCACCTTCGGGTGGCCTTTAGTTAAGAGCTTTCAATCCGTAAAGGCACCAAATGCAGAGCAGCTTCTCTACTTTTTTACAGTAGGCTTCATTTTGATCGTACTCGGTTTGTTTACCAATCCAAATGCAACGAGTTTCCACAGGTTCTATCGTAAGCAATTGGCGGATGCCTTTTTGCACTTTGCCAGCCAAAACAAAAACATCCCGATCAAGGATTTATGTAAACCCGATAGTGATCGTAAAAAAGATTACCTCGCTCCTTATCCACTGATCAATACCTGTCTTAATCTACAGTCTAGTAAAGACCCGAATTTCCAGGGAGCTAAGGCCAGCGATTACTTTTTGCTTTCGCCCCTTTACTGTGGAGCTAAGCTTGTAGGGTATGTCCCAACGGCCGATACTATTGGCTATCGGCAAATGACCTTGCCAGCTGCTATTACCATATCGGCAGCAGCCGTAAACCCGGGCCTGGGAGCTTACTCTAATAAATTGCTGAGCATCCTGCTCACAATTTTCAATCTACGTCTAGGATTCTGGACTTGGAATCCATTGAAGATCAAAACGACTTGGC
This sequence comes from uncultured Lewinella sp., assembly GCA_913057725.1. Classification (GTDB taxonomy): domain Bacteria; phylum Bacteroidota; class Bacteroidia; order Chitinophagales; family Saprospiraceae; genus Lewinella. The sequence continues at coordinate 2,347 of CAJXOS010000059.1, read as the reverse complement.
CCATCATCTGGTGGCCTTTCTATTTCTTCTATGAGCTGCTAGGCCGAATTGGAACCGATAAGAAAATGGTCAACATCAGTGATGGTGGCCATATCGAAAACCTGGGAGTCTTAGAATTACTTCGCCGCAAGTGCAAATTGATTATTTCCGTGGATGCTGGAGCCGATCCAGACTTCCTTTTTGCTGATCTGGAAAACCTTACGGTAAGAGCCCGCAATGAGTTGGGAATTGATATCCGTTTCCGCCCCGATCAAATTCCAGAGGACATCATGCGCGTTAAGCCAAGCCATGGATACTCTCGTAAGCGTTTTGCCATAGCTGACCTTTACCAACTTTGGGAAAAGAAAGAAAAAGACGGAAAAGAATGGGTAGAACATTACCCAGGAGGCAAGAAGGTTGGAGTGTATGTATATGTGAAGAGTACGGTCACCGCACCTACTGGACGGCCAAATATTTCAGCGAAAGAAGATCCGTTGAAATATGGCACTTACAAATACAAAATATACAACCCTGACTTCCCGCACGAATCCACAGCCGACCAGTTTTTTGACCCTATTCAGTGGGAGTCTTATTATCAGCTTGGGCAATTCGTAGCGGCAGACATCTTGGGTTGTAACAACCTCAATGACTTCGACGTGGAAGAGGCATTCACTATTCCGGTAGATGAACTTTATCGGCATTTTGATGAAAATATGCAGTTATTCGGTGCTGTGGCTTTACCACTCCCAAGTGTTCGAGGAAGAGCCATTGATGAAATTGTTTTGGATGCTGCCACGCAGCAGGAAGAGATAGAAGGTACTGCTACCGAATACGAAATGTAGTTTTGCCCTCATCCAAAAAAGAAATCCCTGCCGCAGTCTAGTGCCGAGGCAGGGATTTTCTTTATATAAAACCCGACGCTCCTAGCGTTCCCGATTCTTTATGGGTTTGAATGATCAAAAACTCCAGTGATCAAAGTAATGCCCGGGAGAAACAGTCTTCAGAACGCTTCCCCAGGCAAAACCTCAGATGATGATATAGTGGTTTAAGACACCTACGGCAACAGATTCCGAAGCCATAGGGAGACCTTAAAAGGTCCAGAAATTTACTTCAGTACTGCTGCGTGGACATCAGCTTGTGCATGCTTGCATCCACGGTGTCCACACACCTTAAACTTGCTGAATAGAGGGTCATTACGCCAGCTACCACTCTTCAAGGCCCGAACATCTCCATTGCTACGGATTTCGCTGCGCAGACGTACCAATTCAGGGTAATCGTACATCATATTCACCTTTTGGTCGGCGATAGAGTTTCCGGTAGGGCGGTTCTCTTTGGTGACAAAAACACTAAACACTTCCGCAACATCCTCTCCTGGATTCGTGGCAGCATAGTCCGTCACAAAGCGATCGCGGTAGTTGTTGTAAGTAGCATCAGGGTTCTCCTCATCGTGTTGGTTGATGATATCTAACCAGCCAATTTCCACCAGGCGGTTGATATAAGAGTTCGCACTGCTACAGCCCTCTCCCGTGAAGTAATTGTTACAGGCTGACTCACTTTGCGAAACTGATACCTGTTCGTCATTGAGCGTAAGCACATGCCCGTATTCATGAATAGTCACATAGGTGAATAGAGCCGTGAAGTCGATGGTGGTGAGATCTTCGACAGCATCGATAGCTAGGGCAAATCGCCAATTACTTAGATCATTATCATCTATTGGCATCACATAGCCCAGCAAATCTCCACCTCCGTGGAATATTTCGAACTCACCAATCTTATTCCGTGAGTTGCGTGGCAATAGACGCGTAACAAACTCCCACATTTCGAAGTGCTTGGCGTAGTTCTGTTGATAAGGCTTAAGGTCGGCACTTACCTCATAATCTTTAATTCTATCAATTTCATCTCCGTTTACACGGTAGAGCGTAAGGGCGCCTTCTTCGGAATCCTCATAGTCGTCTTCATAATCCTCGTCATCCCATTCATCTTCGAATTCGGTGTCATCAAAAGGATCAAATGTGAAGTCGTCTTCTTGATAACAGGCAGTGAATTGTACAGCAACGAATAGCAACAAAAACAGCTTTTTCATAATGTCTTGTTTTGATAATCAAAATGTGTTCCGTGTAGTGTTGCTGGCTTATAATATCTTCGTTGTATTAAGAATCATTTCTCCCCCCAGACGAAGCCAAAAACATATTCCCCTACGTCTACTCGAATTTTTTTTGATTTTTTTTCAGCCTACTAGAAATACGTGGGAGCTCAGACAAAAGAAAAGCTGCCCTCCAGCAATGAATAGACACTATCTGATGTTTATCTATCTTTAGTAATTTGACGGTAATTCATGAAACAGTTATCTTTTGAGGCTTGTCCTTTT
>CAJXOS010000058.1 GCA_913057725.1 uncultured Lewinella sp. | reverse complement strand
GAACGAGGCGATGTACGCCGTTTTCGCCTTTTAATAGTCCGTAGGCAAAATCTCCCTTAAGCTCTAAGGACAAGCTCTTAACTCCGGCAACATCACCATCTTGGCGATCCAGCTCTGACACCTTGAAGTTGTTCTTTTCAGCCCACATCAAATACATGCGGCCGAGCATTTCTGCCCAGTCACAAGCTTCTGTCCCACCAGCTCCAGCATTAATTTCTAGTATAGCATTTAGCTCATCCTCAGGACGGTTGAGCGTTGAGTGGAATTCCACGTCTTCGATTAGCTCCAGGGTCTGGGCATATCGATCGGCAACTTCTTCTTCAGAGCCTTCTCCCTCTTTCAAAAACTCATAGAGCACCTCCAGGTCCTCAACTGTATCTGCTACCTTTCGGTATTGGCCGATCCAATTCTTGTGGCTCTTCAGCTCTTTCATTATCCCCTCTGCCCGCTTTGGATCCTCCCAAAAGTTTGGGTTCAGTAGGTGCTGTTCGAGCTCCGCTAATTTGTGTTCTCGTTCTGAGACGTCAAAGATAGTGCCTCAACTGCTCGAGGCGACTGTGCAGCTTTTGTAACTGTTCTGCGGTCATTAAATTATTGTTTTATGAGTGGAGTCATTCCACTATCTCAAAATAATAATAGATCGTGTCTTCGGGGCCAATATAGGGTGCTTTGCCCGAAGCTCCATATGCAAATGCCGGAGGTACCTCTAACAACACTGCACCATCGAGCCCGATCAGTTTCACGGCCTCTTCCCAAGCCTTTATCACTTGCTGAGCGCCAACTGCGAAGGAATAGGGTTCGCCGCTAAATGATTCTGCAAACAGCAAGCCATCTTGACGAGCGGCGATAAAGCGAATATTGGCACGTGTACCTACCCTGGCAGGAGAAGACACTCCCTCATCAACGAGTTCGTAGAACATCTCTTCTGATGAGATAATTTCATTTTCCCGATCGGCAATAAAAGCTCTTAGTTGCGCAAGTGCATCACTAGCCCATTCTGTTCCTGCTAGATTTTCCTCAAGTGCTCTTGATCTTGCTTCTAGCGCTACTATATCAATTTGGTTCTGCTCCTCTTCCTTTACTATTGTACTGAGCTCCCCTTCCCTATTAACTTGGCGAATCACGACATCGTAAAAAATCTCATTTGCTTCTTCCAAACCAAAGGCTCCGCTCATGTCATCGCTTACCGGCATTTTTACGGTGACACTGTCCCCTTCTCCCATAAGCGGCAATACATCAGCAATAGGGTCAGGGTCTTTAATCGGATTGAGATCCGGATCTTGTAACACTGTTCTCATACCTGCCTCACCGTTTGGAGAAACAAAGAGGATTTCATCAGCAGTACGAATTTGAAATTGCACATAAGCCTCCTCACCTATTTGCAGTTTTGGTTCTCCCATTTGCCAATGATAACGGAAGGCATAACCATGAGCCGTCTGCTCTGGAAATTCAGAGCAAGCAAACACAGTGATTAGTATGAGTATTAAACTAGAAGTTAACTTCCACTCCGACATGAGGGTGCTAGGATTGGAGTTGATGTTGGTATTCCGGAAGAATTTCTTTGAAGCGCCGAACGGTCACGTTAAGACTATGGAAGCTAGCGCCACCTGCAGCGTTCTTATGGCCGCCTCCGCGGAAATGTCGTTTTGCCATTTCTTGCACATCGATATCCCCTTTAGAGCGAAGGCTCAACTTCACAATCTTCGGCTGCTCATGAATAAAGGCCGCTAACTTAACATTGCGCAGTTTTAGCAAAAAGTTGACTACGCCCTCGGTATCTCCGCGCTGTATATCAAAATAGGCGTAATCTTCCTTGGTGAGCGTGATAATACCTGTTTGATATTCCGGCAGAATTTCCATTCTGTTGTACAAGCAATGGCCCAGGATTCGAAGTTGCTTTTCCTCCATGCTGTTGAAGATCAAATCCTGTAGTCGGAGATCATCAACACCGATTTCAAGTAAATCGGCAACTGTCCGGAATAATTTTGGTGAATTGCTGTATTTGAACGAACCTGTATCTGTGAGGATTCCAGTAAACAAACATTCGCCAATTACTGGATCCAGGTATTGCCGCATATCTAGCATGTGAATGAAATCATACACCAACTCACAAGTTGAGCTGGCTGAAGTTTCACTCAATACATAGTCAGCAAACGGTTCTGGAAAGAGGTGGTGGTCAATCATGACCTTTGGACAACGTACTTCTCCAATAAGCTCGCCGGTCTTGTCGATACGATCAAGGGAGTTAAAGTCAAGACAAAAGATCACTGTGGCCCGCTGGATAGCGCGCTCAACATCTTCAGGTTCATTGTCTTGGATCAAGATATCATCTGTCTGAGGCATCCAAGCCAGAAAGTCTGGATATTCAGAAGGTGCGATGACCTTAGTATTGTGTCCATTACGTTGGAGAAAAAGACTCAATCCAATCGAAGAACCAATAGCATCGCCGTCAGGATTTCGGTGGGTGACAATAACCACATCTTGTGGCATTGCCAACAGTTGTTTGAGTGCGTCCAAATTCTCCATAAAACTATTTTACTGGGGCCTGCGAAGTTGGCAAAAAATATTGATTCTGCCAAAATGTTTAGAGCGGGTTTGGGGGCTCCTGACCAATTATGTACTTTTGCGTCGCCTTTTAGAAATTACGACCAAAATCAAAGTAAACATGGCAGGCAACATCACCTTTACGATGATCAAACCCGATGCTGTAAAAGCAGGGCATATCGGCGCAATTTTGGCGCAGATTAATAAAGCAGGATTTCGCATTGTAGCAATGAAATTGACAAAGCTATCTCCTGAAAAAGCTGGTGAATTCTACGAAGTACACAAAGAGCGTCCATTCTATGGCGAGCTTGTAGAGTTCATGTCTAGTGGTCCAATCGTGGCTGCTGTTCTAGAAAAAGACAATGCTGTTGAAGATTTCCGTACACTGATTGGTGCTACTAACCCAGCTGAGGCTGCGGAAGGTACCATTCGTGCACTATACGCTACCAGCATTGGCGAAAACGCAGTTCACGGAGCAGACTCTGATGAGAATGCACTGCGTGAGGCTTCGTTCCACTTCGCTGCAACTGAAATGTTCAAGTAGAGCAAATCAGCATAAAACATAAAAAGTCATCTTCACGCTCGTGAAGATGACTTTTTCTTTTGCGTCATACTAGTCTCTCCTAAGGACGAACATCCGCCGTTTCTGCTACCGCAGGTTCTTCGGTTGGTTCACCCAGTACTTCCAACACTACATCAGGCATGTAGTCTTGCCAAGCAATATCATCCTTTAACAGGAAGAAGGCTAGCAAGCCACCATAAATCATGGTTGTTAGCACAATTGCTTTGCGCCGATTTTTGCGCTCAATACGATCTGGTCGATAAGACATTTAGGTTGGTTTTTGAGGCTCAAGAAATTCAGCTTGGCTTCCCAAGTAACTTGTTCTCTCCTCAAACGCGCAAAAACTAAACCTTATTTTTGGTCTTCCGTTAATGAAGTCATAAATCTACAGTATGCCCCATAGTATCTGCGATTCGATCCATAGTATTCAGGATGAACTTGCACCTTATAATGCACGCCTGGTCGCCGTCTCTAAGACCAAACCTTCAAGCCTTCTGATGGAAGCCTATGATTGTGGTCAGCGCATCTTTGGTGAAAACCGGGTGCAGGAATTAGTGGAGAAAGCGCAGACTTTGCCAAAGGATATTGAGTGGCATTTCATTGGGCACCTGCAGCGAAACAAGGTCAAGTACATCGCGCCTTTTGTAGATCTCATCCATGCGGTAGATAGCTGGAAACTCCTCCAGGAAATTGACAAACGCGCAGGAGCAAATGATCGAATTATCAAAGTATTACTTCAATTCAAGATTGCACAAGAGGATAGCAAATACGGAATGGCTGATGAGGAGATGTACCGCTTCCTGGAGCAGGAAAATTGGCAGGAGCTTAGTCATGTGCAGATTTGTGGTGTAATGGGCATGGCTACCTTCACAGACAATCAAGATCAGGTCCAATCCGAGTTTGAGAAGCTACACGGTCATTATCAGCGGCTAAAATCGAACCACTTCGCCGAAAACGAAGACTTCAAAGAGATTTCGATGGGTATGTCTGGTGATTATCAACTGGCTTTGAAAACCGGCAGTACTATGGTTCGGATTGGTAGCAGCATTTTCGGTGCACGCTACTAACTCTTCTTTTTCCGTTTTTTACTACTTTTTGCTAATGGATTGAAGGCTAAGCATAGCTTAATCCAATGTGCCAAGTCTTCATCTGAATCGAATCCTTCCGGAGAAACAAATACGTAACCCTTCATCGGACGCCCAGTAAAATCCATAGGTAAACAACCTGGTCGATCCATTGCCTGTTCTGATGCATCAGGGCCAATTCTAGCCATTAATAAGTCCGTTTCTCGTTTTTTGTCAAAGTGGATTCCACAACACATTTTGCCGTCGACCATAAAGCAAAGACCACCCATCATCTTCTTCTCTTCAAAACTAGTTTGCTGGTCGTTTAGCTGTACACGAATGCGATCGGCGAGGTACTCATCATAGGCCATATCAGGAAGTTTTATTCGGAAGGTCGTTCTAAAATTTCAGATATTATTATCTTATCCAGCGAAAATTCGCAAAATTTTAGTTCACCAAAGTTTTAAAAGCCGAATTATGATTCGCAACTATCTACTACCTGTCATTGCCCTAGCAGTGATTATGCTCGGGTGCGCAAAAGAAGATCAGCCCTCTTCTGAAGTCCAACTCAACAGCCCAGACCCTATTAACAAGGCCGAAATTGATGAGTACGTAAAGGCTCAACTGGAAGCAACCGGTAAAGTATTCCACTGGGACCAGACTACCGATCAAATGCTCTGGAGTGCCATCTCTCATGCTAACGATCGAGCTTTTGTTGGATACCAACCTGCCGACTTTGAGAACATCGAAGAACGTATTCATGAGGTCGACGTAACGAAGCCTGAATGGCGAACCGTCCGTGCAGAGATCGTGAACTTGGTACTTACGGAGACGCAAAAGTACTTCCCCGATGAAAACATCACCGAGGAGGATCTACTCATGGAAAGGCCTATTGAAGAGCATACGCCTTCGTTTATGATCCTGATCAAGCATCCAGAGATCGTTACAGCCTTGCGCCAACGGTCTGATGTACGTTATGTTGAACCAACAGATTATTCGCTTGAGGAAATTGCCGATCGCAGCGGTTCTGGTTGTGATGTCAATCCAAACAACAATATTCCTTCTGCAGACTACACAACTGTTTCACCTAACGCAAAGGTGCCTTGGAACTTCTACCTAATGAATATTCCAAGCGCCTGGAATACCAGTAAAGGTGATAACATTGGTGTTTGTGTGATTGATACGGGTACTTCTCCAAATCAACCTAAGCTAGGAAGTCAATTTGCCTCTGGTCAATCTACTGGGAGATACCTACGTCGCTATGGAACTTACGTGAGTTCTTGGTGGTGGTGGGCTAGCCCTGATGGTCCAGATGATGATTGTGGTCACGGAACACAAATGGCGGGCTTGGCTACAGGACCACGTTCTTCTGGAGGATCTACCGCAGGTGTTGCCTACAAAGCTGATTTGATCTCGTATCGTGGTACCGGTGACGTAGTGGTTAATAGCGGTAATGAGAAGGAAGGTGTCCGGGACGCTTTGATTAGCGCTGGTAATCGTGGTGACGTTAGAATCATCAGCATGTCAATTGGTGATGTTTTCTACAGTGGCACTGTAGCAGATGGAATCTACCACGCCTATAACCGCGGTAAAATGATCATTGCTGCTGCAGGTACTTCCCTAAGCTGGACGAGCTGGTGGGGTGTAATCTTCCCGGCTAATATGTCGCAGACCGTTGCAGTGACTGGCGTAAAAGAAGGCTATCCGTTGGTGAAGTGTAACACTTGCCACGACGGTTCTGAAGTAGACTTCATCGCACCTATGCAAAGACGCAACGACAATGGTCGCACATCTCTAACACTAGCTATGAGCGGTAACGTACCCGCTTACGTAGGTGGTTCTAGTGCAGCTACTGCAACGACCGCAGGTGTTGCAGCCCTAGTTTGGGCGACCAGCCCGAATTCGAGTCGTAGCACCATCCTGAACCGGATGAAGAATGCTGCCTCCATTTACCCTTCTCGAGATGGCAACTTCGGTTGGGGTATTATTGACGCTAATGCTGCTGTAAATAACTAAGTGGCTTTAGTCCAATGAAAAAGGCGCGAATCCAAGCCCCTTCCATCATAAGAATTATGATTACGGAAGTTGGCCGGATTCGCGCCTTATTATTTCTATAAAACTTATTACTAGGATTAAGCCTCCTCTAGAAATGGATAGCGATAATCTCTAGGAGCAACAAAGTTCTCTTTAATTGTCCGTGGACTAATCCAACGGTACAAGTTCAAGATTGAACCTGCCTTATCGTTTGTACCTGAACCACGAGCACCACCAAATGGCTGCTGACCAACTACCGCACCCGTAGGCTTATCATTGATATAGAAGTTACCAGCGGCATGAGCCAATTTATCCGTGACGTAGTTGATTACTCCACGATCTCGAGCGAAAATCGATCCGGTCAAGGCATATGGTGAAGTTGAATCCACTGTTTCCAGCATAGCGTCAAACTCCTCATCCTCGTATACAAAGATCGTTAGAACAGGGCCAAAGATCTCTTCGCACATGGTACGATACTTAGCATCATGAGCTAGAAGAACAGTTGGTTCCACAAAGTACCCCTCTGATTTGTCGCAGGTCCCTCCAGCAAGAATTTCAACATCATCATCTTTACGCGCCTGCGCAATGTAGTTGCTAATCTTATCAAAAGAACGCTCGTCGATCACAGCGTTGACGAAATTCGAGAAGTCTTCTACCGTTCCCATCTTGAAGGTAGCAATGTCCGCTAACAACCGCTCTTGGATAGCTGGCCACAAGCTCTTAGGAAGGTATGCACGTGAGGCAGCCGAACATTTCTGTCCTTGATATTCAAAAGCACCACGAGCCAATGCAACAGCCACTTGTTCTGGATCTGAAGATGGATGTGCTACTACGAAGTCCTTACCACCAGTCTCACCCACAATACGTGGATAAGAACGGTACTTGCTAATGTTCTTCCCAATCAGCCCCCAAAGGGTTTGGAATACTTTTGTACTTCCAGTGAAGTGCAGACCAGCAAAATCCTTATGGCTGAAGACAATATCCCCTGCCATTGGACCATCAGTATAGATCAAGTTGATCACACCAGCAGGCAGACCTGCTTCATGGAAGATCTCCATGACCAACTTAGCGGCAAAGATTTGCGTTTCCGCAGGTTTCCAAACAACCACATTACCCATCATAGCAGGTGCAGCAGGTAGGTTGCCGGAAATAGCGGTGAAGTTAAATGGAGTGATTGCGAAGACGAAACCTTCCAACGGGCGATACTCCATGCGGTTCCAGGTAGTCGGTGCGCTATTAGGCTGCTCTTTGTAAATCTCGGTCATGTACTGCACATTGAACCGCAGGAAGTCGGCCAATTCTGCTACACAGTCGATTTCTGCCTGGTATACATTCTTACTTTGTCCCAGCATCGTTGCTGCGTTCATACGCGCTCTGTAAGGACCACTGATCAAATCAGCTGCCTTTAGAAAGATAGCTGCCCGATCTTGCCAAGGCATCCGTTCCCAACTAGCTTGAGCAGAAACTGCCGCATCAATAGCTGCACGAACGTGATCAGAACCACCTTTGTGGAAATGCGCTAGGGTGTGCTTTGTTTCGTGTGGTGGACGAATAGCAACCTTGTCGCCAGTGGTGACCCATTCACCATTGATATACATGGGTAGGTCTTGTGCCTCTGCCTTATAAGCTGCCAAAGCAGCCTTAAGCTCTTTACGTTCTGGAGAGCCGGCACGATAAGACAGAACCGGTTCATTCTTAGGACTGGGAACCTGATAGAATGCGTTTGCCATATGCTGTTTTATTGGTTAGTTATAGAATTGGGTGCAAACATAGTGAACTACTGACAATTCAACATCGCCAGACAATGCTTGGTTAACACAGTTTGATCAAAAATGAAACTGTAGCTTGCGCTAGAAAAACGATTCTCGTGAATGCAACCGAATACAACTAGCTAGATTTAAGCCTTTTCAGTTCTACCATCGAACGAATGTACCGTTTCGCAAGAGGAATAATCTGCACTTTACTACTGCTGATATCATCTGTCCATTTAACAGGAAGTTCAAATAGCTTTCGCTTTTGCCACTCCGCAACAGTGAGTAACTCCGTACTGAAGAACCAGCCATCGTTCTGTGCTCCACCGTCCATTAATTCTGCCAACACTTCTCGACGGAGAAACTTGAAACCACACATACCATCCGAAAACCGAACGCCCAGGTAACTCTTCAATAGAAAGTTAAACACCCTGGAAGCAACCTCTCGTTTGAACGGCCGATTAATGACTTGCGAGTCTCTGTGCAATCGACTTCCGTAAACGACATCGTACCCCTCCTCTGCAATAGCGCGATAAGCTTCCAGGAAATGCGGTAAATCAGTCGCCAAATCCAGATCCATGTAACCGACAATATCGGCTTCTGATTGTCCCCAAGAGGTCTTCAAGGCAAGGCCAACACCTCGGCGTGAAACGCTGACCCAAAAAACTTCGTCATAGGTTTGACTGAGTTCTTCGGCAATGGCTCGAGTTCGATCCTCAGAACCGTTATCGGCAATCACAATTCTCCATTGATTGGAGGTTGTAAAATGCTCCTTTAGGAAAGAATGAAGGATACCAACTTGCTCTGCTAGCGTCTCTTCTTCATTCAAAACAGGGATCGTAACGTCAAAAGTCATGAATGGCTGTTGTTTGCCGCGAAGATAGACCAGCTTTAGCTTTTTATTGCCTACTTTTATTTACTTTGTAGAAAATCTCAACAGCTTCATCGAAGAAAAATAACGTTCTTCGCGATTCCTGCATTATATAGGTATCAACTATGCTGAAAAATCTAAAATCACTGTTTATCGTCGAGGAGGAAACTCCGAAGACTAAATCATCGGGCAAGGCCAAAGAAACGGCCTCTAAATCCAAAGCAACGCCAGCAAAACCAGCTGCTACGTCTAGCCCCACCCGTAAAGGACAAATCAAAGCCAAGTTTACGGACATACTATTGGGCGCGATGGAGAAAGCTAACCTTGATGGATTTGATTACTTGGAGTATAAGAAGTCGCTCAAGTCGTTGCAAAAAATGAACATGGATGAAGCGACCTCCTTTCAGAGTGCTTATGCCATGGCTCAAACGATGAATGCAACACCTGCTCACCTCGTCCAGACTGCCGAACATTACCTAAAGGTTTTACTGGATGAGGAACAGAAATTCGAGCAAGCACTGGAAAATCAACAGGAAAGCCGAATTGGAAATAAGCGCAAGGAGAAGGAAAACCTCGCTGCGCAAATCAAGAGTAAAGAAGAACAGATTAAACAGCTGCAAGCCGATATCGAAAAGAGTAAAACACAACTCGGCAAATTGGATAAGGAAATCCAAAATGCTGTTCAATCTATTGAAACAACTAAAGGAGACTTCATTGCATCCTATCAAAACCTGACTGATCAGATAAAGTCAGACGTCGAGAAGATGAAGAAGTACCTGAAATAACGATTAATAATACTTCACGCACTGTATAAATGGATAAATCAGAATTTAAACCCAAATCATTTTGGCAACGCCCTGAGGGCATAACCGGGCTTCTGTTCCTTGGCGCATTGGTTGCTGGCGGAGGATACTTGTTAAGTACAGTCAACTGGGGACTGATTTTCGCGAACACACTTTATCTGGCCGGGACCTTGGCTGTTCTTGGTGTGGTGGTCTATATGATTCTAGACCCGAAAATGAGAACCCTTGTTAGCTACATGTACAAGAGTGTTATGCGCTGGATTACTGGCATCTTTGTTCAGGTAGATCCGATTGGCATCTTGAAATCCTACGTTGAGGAACTACAAGGCAACTTGCGCAAGATGAACAAACAGATCAGCCAGCTTCGTGCGCAAATGCATAAGCTGAAGGAGATCATTGTAAATAATCAGCGAGAGATCCAGAGTAACCTCAAGATGGCTAGTAAAGCCAAGGCGAACCAGAAGACCAATGTGATGATTCTAAAGTCGCGCCGTGCAGGCCGTCTTAAGGAGTCGAATATGAAGTTGGAGGATCTGTACAAGCGAATGGAAGTCTTGTATAGAGTACTTACCAAAATGTACGAAAACAGCCAGATCCTAGCGGAAGATATCAAGGACCAAGTAGCGGTTAAGGATCAAGAGCGCAAAGCAATCCATGCTTCTCACTCTGCAATGAAATCGGCGATGAGCATCATCTCTGGTGATCCTGATAAGCGCGCTATGTTTGACATGGCAATGGAGGCTGTTACTGAAGATGTAGCAAGTAAAGTAGGTGAAATGGAACGCTTCATGGAAGTGTCAGCCAACTTTATGAACTCTATCGACCTTCAGCAAGGCGTTTTTGAAGAGGACGGTTTGAAAATGCTGGAGAAATGGGAGAAAGAGAGTACCTCTCTCCTATTGGGCGATGAGAAGACTAACCTTCTGCTTGAAGCGGAGGACGATGGCAATGTCTTGGATTTAAATGCGCCAATACGAGAGAAGGTGCGAGACAGCCAACATCGGAATCAATACGATAACTTTTTCGAATAGCACACTTTTTGTCGCTGTTGTATGCAGCGATTCATTACAATCATAAACACCAATAGAGTTAATGGCAAGATTAACCACATTTTCTAAGCTTCTAATTGTATTCCTAGTCGTCGCTGGTGCCTTCTTCGGCATACGTTACGCAATGGATTCTGGCTTGATCAGTAGCAGTGGAAGCAATAATGGAGAGGCTCCCTACACCAGTAGCAGCAGTAGTTCCAGTAAAGACGCAATTAAAATTGGCGTTGTAACCTGGGGTGGCTATGCTGGCGGCCAGTACTTCAACGAAGGCTTTGCAGCTAGTTCTGCATCTCGCTTTTCTAAGGAGTATGGTATTGATGTAGAATTCGTTTTGAACGATGATGTTGATGCTTCTCTAAACGCCTGGAAAGCCGGTGACATTGATCTTCACTGGTACACTATTGACGCATTCCCCACTATCCTACCGGGCCTCGAGGCCTTTGATCCAGTAGCCTTGTTCCAAGCCGACTGGTCGCGGGGTGGTGATGCAATTGTTGCTCGTCGTGGCATACAATCGGTTGCGGACCTTCGTGGGAAGAAGATTGCTGTGGCGGAACTTACTCCATCCCACTCTTTCTTGATTTGGCTATTGGATGCGGGCGGTTTGACCGTAAACGATGTACAAATTGTCAAGCAGGCTTCTGCTATTGATGCAGCTGCAGCGTTCAAGAGTCAGCAAGTTGATGCAGCTGTTGTTTGGAGTCCGGATGACGAGCAGTGTATTCGTGCCGTGCCCGGTTCTCGTGTTCTGGAAAGCACACGTTCGGCCTCGAACATCATCGCCGACTTCTTCTTTGCAAAACGCGAATATGTGAATGCTAACCGCGATAAGCTTCAGAAGTTGTACGAAGGATGGATGCGTGGTGCTGCGGAGATCAATTCCGACAATGCTGCAAAAAGCAAGGCTGGGCGGATTCTATCAGAAGGCCTAGGCATTCCAGAAGCAGATGCAATTGCTGCTATTGACAACGTACGTCTGGTTACCCACGGTGACAACAAGAACTTCTTTGGCTTAAACACAGATTTCAACGGAGTTGATGGTAATGCTTTGTATCTGCGTATGGCCAATGAGTATCAAAACCTTGGTGTCATGGAAGGTCGTGCACCATCTTGGCGCCAGATCAGTATGCCTACGCTTGTACAGCGCACTAACCTAAGTGGTGCTGAACACGACTCAGAAGCTGCGAAGACATTTACCAAAGTAGATGACAGTGCCGGTAAAGAACTGGAAGCGATCTCTTCTAAGCCAGTTAGTATCAGCTTCCGCAGTGGTGAACATACCCTAGATGAAAATGCGAAGTACATCATCGATCGGGAATTTGTAGAGATCGCAAAAGCTTTTGCTAATGCTCGTATCCGGATCGAAGGTAATACGGACAATGTAGGTTCTCGTTCCTCAAATGTTACCCTATCTGAACGTCGTGCGCGCTCGGTGGCTAACTATTTGATCAAGGAGCACAGTATGTCTCCTAACCGTTTAATTATTGTTGGAAACGGCCCTGACAAGCCGCTAGCTAGTAACAATACAGAAGATGGTCGGGCGCAGAATCGCCGAACTGACTTCCAATTGGTTAGAGAGTAACTTCACATCAATTGAACTTGCTTTCTAAGCACCTTAAGTAGCGATATGGGATTAACCTGTATCGCTACTTTTTATTTGGGCTTGGACAATACCTGCGCTCAAGCACTCGTTTTTGCGGCATGTCCAACTATCTCCAGATGAACAAATACTTGCTTCCCTTTCTACTTTTTGCCATTTTCCAAACCTCTACAGTAGCTCAATCCTATGACTTAGCCGCAGGTGTGCGACTGGGAACAGACTTAGGCATTACCGCTAAACTTAGAGTTCCACCACTTGATGAAAACTTCACTTTAGAAACCATCATCCAAACTAGTCTAGAGCGAGAGGAAGGCATGGTTACCGTTCTTGGTGAGCAGCATTTTCCACTTATCACTCGCCGCATCAACTTATATGCTGGCGGAGGTTTCCACGCTGGTTGGCTAGAAGACGATCCTGATCGTGCAGCTGACTATAAAGCTCCAGCTGGCATTAGCTTAATCGCAGGAGCAGAGATCAACTTCAAGAACATCAATATTAGTACCGACTTCAAACCTGCAGTTAATCTCTCCGGTGGTGAGAAACGGATGTACTCCCAAACCGCCATTAGCGTAAGGTTTATCCCGTTCAAGCGACATGATATTTTCGAATCGCCACGGCAAAAACGCAAGCGCAAGCGCCAACAAGAAAGAGAGCAGCGCCGTAAGCAGCGTCAGGCCAACAAAAAGTCATGGCAATTCTGGAAGAAAGGTTAATCTGCTAACTCATTCTCTAGTTCGTACCAATATCCAGGTACGCCCTCAAAATCGAAAGACTTCATACGTCTCATTCCGAGTTTTTCCAATACTCGCACAGAGGCTTGATTGCGTTGCTGAACTCGACCGACTAACAATGGGAGCTTGAGTTCAGTAAACGCATACTGGATACAGGCCCGTGCCGCTTCGGTAGCCAGTCCCCTACCCCAATATGCTCGACTCAGTCGAAACCCTAGGTCGGTGTAGGCACCATCAACATGGTATTTTAAGCCGCAAAAACCGATAAATTGTCCCGTTTCTTTCAGGACGACCGACCAACGTCCATAGCCATGTTGTTGATAGTGGTCATAGTTGCGTATAAACTCCAGGGCTGCCGCCTCATCAAGGAATGGTTGATCTCCAGTATACTGTAGCACTTCTTTATCTGCGTTCATCTGATAGAAGCCCTCAGCGTCCACTTCCGCGAAGCGTCTTAGAGATATGCGGCTAGTCTGTAAATGGAATTCATCCATAATTGCTTACATTGATGGCAGGACCAATTTACCATTATGTCGGCTACGGTTACTATTCTATTGAGTCTTCTCTTCCCCTTTCTGGCACTCTATCTTGAAAAACGGAAGTTAGTACCCTCATTCTTTAGCGCAGTTGTCCAATGCTATGCCTTTGGTATAATTATCGGGAACCTCCTTCCATCGGTGGTGAATGAAGCCATTGCTGAACAGCTCGCAGGTGCCGGTATGATTTTGGCTTTGCCCATGCTTCTGTTTGGCGCTAACATTAAAGAAAACTGGAAGTTAGCAGGCCCAGGCCTCATCGCCTTTGTCCTATGTGCTGTGGCAGGGTTAATTGGCACCGGGATCGCAGCCTATTTTTTCCAAAACGGACAACCTGATGGATGGAAAGTGGCAGGAATGTTGACCGGACTTTACACTGGTGGCACCCCAAACCTAATGGCCATTGGGTTAGCCGTTGATGCACCTAGTGACTATGTGGTACTCTTGCAGGCCGCAGATATTGTAGGTGGTGGAATCTACCTTCTCCTGTTAATGACAGTCATTCAGCGTTTTCTTGGATTATTCCTTCCGAGCTTTAAGCACGAACCAGAAGTGGAGGAGCAGGAAGAAAAAATGGAGGAGGAAAAGACCACACGCTGGTGGCTTCTACCGACGCTGATAAGTCTATTAGTAGGTGGAGCAAGTGTTGGAATTACTATTCTCTTGACTGGAGACATGTCAAATACTACCATCCTCATACTTCTACTCACCACGATTAGCTTGGCACTGTCCTTCATTCCTCAGGTCAGTAAACTACCGGGATCTTACCAGCAAGGAGAGTACTTCCTGCTTATATTCTGTGTCGCTCTTGGTTTAATGGCTAATTTTCAGAAACTCCTGGCGGGCGGTCTTCCACTACTAGCGTTTAGTTTAGTGGCATTGATTTGTACAATTGTTCTTCACTGGATTTTGTCCTGGCTTTTCAAGGTGGACCGTGACACCGTAATTATTAGTTCGGCAGCAGCATTGTATGGCCCTGTGTTTATTGCCCAGGTTACCACTGCCATTCATAATCGCCGATTGCTTGCACCCGGCATTGCACTTTCGTTACTTGGCTTGGCTGTTGGGAATTACCTAGGCACTGGGGTCGCCTATTTAGCCAGATGGCTGCTCATGCAATAGGTTTTCTTTATCTTACTATCGGACTACGAAAAACAACGCTACATGTCATTGAGAACACTACAAATCCTAAACGTACTAGGCTTTGGCCTGGTAATTCTTCTAAATACACTTGCCAATTCTCTACCGTTAAACGGTTACACTACGGGTCAATTATCGGATCGCTATCCGAACCTATTCGTGCCTTCAGGATTTACTTTTAGCATATGGGGCATTATCTACCTTTTACTATTGGTCTTCCTAATCTACCAAATCAGAAACTGGTGGAGTAAGCATAGGCTGGATATGTCATTCATTAATCGCATTGGCCCCTGGTTCTTCATCTCCTGCCTGGCCAATGCCAGCTGGATCATTGCCTGGCACTATCTACTTCCTGGTCTATCCTTATTGATCATGTTGATGATCCTGGGAAGTCTCATTATCATATACCTAAGACTAGGCATCGGCGATCCGGAAGCAGCACCCGCTAATTTCTGGGCAGTCAAACTTCCCTTCAGTGTCTATCTAGGCTGGATCACAGTAGCTACAATTGCTAATGTGACCACGGTCCTTGTTGACCTGGGATGGCGCGGTGGATCGATTCCAGAATCAGTCTGGACGGTTGTGATGATCAGCATTGCTGCTGTTATTGGCCTGATCGTACTTTATCGACGTGGAGACATTGCTTATGTAGCAGTCTTGGTTTGGGCCTTCTTTGGCATTTACAGTAAGCGACAAGCCCTGAACGACGAGTCAAGTATTGCTCAAACCGCCATCATTGGTATGATAGTGTTAGCGATTGGAGCTGCGATAAGCGTATTGCGAAAGAGAAGGACTAACTAGCCACGATCGAAACACCATCAACTAAGCTTACTACTAACTCTTCACCTTGAACTCCAAACTCTTGGTGATAGGCTTCTAATGCAGTACTGACAAAGTTATCGCGCTGTTCTTTCTGCACCAAACTCAAGGTACAGCCACCAAAACCACCGCCCATAATTCGAGAACCGTAAACTCCCGGATGACGGTAGGCCTGTGCAAAAAGAAAATCAATTTCCGAACAGCTCACTTCATAGTCCTGTGCTAGTCCTAGTTGCGTCATATTGAGCAGCTGACCTACTTTTTCTGGATTACCCTCACCAAGTGCTTTGATCATCATCATGGTGCGGAAGTTCTCACCTACTACAAAACGAGCGCGGCGATAAACTACCTCTGAAAATTCAGACTTAAACTCCTCAACCTGCCCAGGGGTAACATCCCGGAGTGACTCCACTTCAGGATAGCGTGACTGTACAAGCTTGACTGCTTCAGCACACTCCTTGACGCGATCGATATATGCTGATTCGGCTAATTGATGGCTTACTTTGGAATTGAGTAAAACCCACTCGCATCCCTCGACAGACACTGGCACAGCCTTAAAGGAAAGATCTCGACAATCGATTAAAATTGCATGATCCGCCACTCCTTGCAGGCTGGCAAATTGATCCATTATCCCGCAAGGAATCCCTACGAAGGTATGAGACGATCGTTGTGCCAATTGCGCTAGCTCAGTTCTTGATTTACCTGCTTGTAGAACGTGGTTCCAGGCCGTAGCCATACCACACTCCAATGCAGCTGAAGAACTCACGCCCGCTCCAATGGGCAAATTGCCACCAAAAGCAACATCCAGACCTTGAAGTTGGAAGCCCTCCTCCTGGAACTGTTGAGCGATACCCAACAAGTAATCCAACCATAATTCATTTGTGGGTACAAGATGGTCAAGCGAAATATCTTGTGCTTGGGAAATATCTAACGCTCGAAACCGAAGAACCTGATCATCATTATGGCCAATAGCAAAGAACAGGGCTTTGTCTATAGCTCCAGGCAAAACTAGTCCCTGGTTATAATCGGTATGTTCTCCAATAATGTTGATACGCCCCGGTGCGCGTATTACTAGCGCCGGAGCGTATCCGAAGGCAGCAACAAATTGCTGCTTGACACTTTCTATACTGTGCATTATTCGCCCATGTCCATGTTATGAAAGACGTTTACTACATCATCGTCTTCCTCTAATTTATCAAGCAGCTTGATCATTGCTTCTTCCCCATCATCATCAAGCTTCTTAGTGTGAGATGGAATGCGTACAAGTTCCGCATTAGAAACCTCAATTTCCATTTCTTCCAAAGCCTTCTGCATGGTGCCGAAGTCTTCAAAAGCGGTGGTCAATACTAGTTCCTCCTCGTCTTGCTGTAACTCTTCTAAGCCGTGATCAATCAATTCTAGTTCTAACTCTTCAATATCTCGTCCTTCCGCAGGGATTTTGAACTGTCCTTTTCGCGTAAACATGTAATCAACCTCTCCAGAGTTCCCTAGGTTACCACCTCCTTTGGAGAATATCAAACGCATGCTTGCTACAGTGCGGTTGGTATTATCAGTGGCAGTTTCTACCATAACGGCAACTCCCTTTGGACCATAGCCTTCGTAAATGACTTCGTCATAGTTCGCAGCATCCTTGGACAATGCTCGCTTGATAGCTGAATCAACATTAGCCTTAGGCATATTAGCCGTCTTGGCGTTTTGTATGGCCAGACGCAAACGCGGGTTATAGTCGGGATCTCCGCCCCCTTCTTTCACTGCAATAGCGATCTCTCTTCCGATCTTCGTGAAGGCTTTAGCCATAGAGGCCCAGCGCTTCATTTTTCTGGCTTTGCGGTATTCAAATGCTCTTCCCATGGTTCACTTTTAGTCAATGCTGCAAAAATAGAAAATGAGGTGGTAATCCCCACAGAATTATTACCTTTAGTACATCGAATACAGGGCAAATAATTCCCGTTCCTTCTCTTTGAACGATTTTCTATTTGTCAATTAGCACTTTACCTAAAGATAAAACCTAAACCCGTATGATCTACGCACTAGTGGTTGCTGTTGATGATTATCCAATTCCACACCACCGCCTGAATGGCTGCGTTAATGATGCCCAATCTCTTGTAGCCTATCTCGAAGGCAATTACGAAGCTGACGAAATCGAAATTAAGACTGTTTTTAACCAGGATGCAACCAAGGCCAATGTCATTGCTGCTTTCCAGCATTTTCAGAAAGCCAAGGCGGATGACACCTGCCTGTTTTACTTTAGTGGTCATGGATCGCAAGTAATTGCGCCACAAGAATTTCGTCATATCGATCCGGACGGTAAACTAGAAACAGTCGTTTGTTGGGACAGCCGTGTGGAAAACGGCCGTGATCTCATGGACAAAGAACTTTCCTACCTTATTTGGGAAGCAACTCACCAACATAATCCACACTTCCTGGCCTTATTCGATTGCTGTCACTCGGGTACCAATACGCGAGATGTTCGGGTAACCTCTCGCATGGCAGAGACCAGTAAGAACATTCCACAAGCGCGAGATTTTCATGGTGCAGACCGCTATCAGCGTAGCACAGCGGACGCCGGCCGAGTGGATTTGATTCCTCCTCGCGGTCGCCACGTACAACTAGCGGCAGCAAGAGCCTCAGAGACTGCAAAAGAACTGAAGATTGGTGCCCAAACGAGAGGAGCTTTTACTTACAACCTAATCGCTCTTCTAGAACAATACAACGGACAGATCAGCTATAGCCAGCTGATAAATATTCTACGAGTTAAGGTTAGTAACTACGTAGAACGGCAAACACCGCAGATTGATGCCTCGGAGGCAGAAGACAAGAATCGCTTCTTCCTGGGTAAAATCCCTAGCAAGCGATCTGACAGCTACACACTCAGCTTTGATAAAAAAGCAAATAAGTGGAAGGTAGATGCCGGTTCTATCCACAATTGGCCCGTCAATAAAGCGGATCAAATTGGAATCCGAGCCAAGGTCGGTAGTGAAATGGTGCCATTGCAGATCACTAAGGTGGATATCATGCAATCAGAAGTAGCGGATGACAATCGCTTGAATAAGGCGGAATCTTATCTAGCCTACCTTGATAAACTACCGAGTGAGAAAATCAAAGTACACTTGCACAGCGACGGCGACGCAACAGGCTTAGCCTTAGTTGAAACAGCTATCAAAGATCGCCCGTCTGTGTATTACGAACTAACAGATAGTGCCAATGATGCAGATTACTGGATCAAGGCAATCGACAATACGCTCCAATTAACCTACCCTGGTGAAGAAAGACCGGTATTCCGCCGCCTACAAGGATATTCAGAGGACAACGCCATCATTTTCATTGGAGATATTGAAAGTGTGGCACACTGGCATCATGTGCGCAACATTGCCAACCCGAGAACAACCCTTAAGCGGGATGAGTACGAAATCACTCTCCTACAGGTAGATCAGCCAGGAGCATGGGAGGCAGATGATGACTGTGCAGCAAGCCCAGTGGATTGGAGAGAGGAGGTCGTCTTCAACTACGATTACGACAGCAGCAAAGAAGGAGCTAAGAAATGGCTATTACCGGCATTCCGCATGAAGGTCAAAAATACAGGGCAACGCAGGCTGTACTTCAGTGCTGTCAATCTTTTGGCAGACTACGGCATCAAGAACAAGTTCCTTCCTTTAGAAGTACTGGAGCCTGGAGAGGAGGTATTCCTGCTTGACCGTTTAAGTAGTGGACAAACCTTTAAGTGTATTCCATTGAGTGTTGATGATGCCTTCCTGGCTCACGGCGTGAATGAGCTCACGGAATACATGAAAGTATTTGTGAGCACGCAAGAGATTTCTACGGATAAGTTCAATCAAGTCTCCTTGATCATGGATAATCCGAAGAAGGCGGATACCAAGCGCGCAGGTCGCGATGAGGCTAGTTACCCTCCACAACATGATTGGACAGTAGAAGACGTCGTGCTTAAGACCGTACGCCCAACTCAGGAGGTAAGCTTGCAAAGCGGGGAAAGCAAAGAAGTTGCCCAAGCGGTAACTATTGAACTGCCTGCAGGTATGAGTGCCATTGCTACTCTGAACTCACAGAGCGAATCAGCAAGAAACCTAAGCGCAACAGCACCTCTTCCTGACTTCCCGTCCGGTTGGAGCTCCCATGACCTGGCCGAAGGGTTGAGCCAGAAGCCTCCTGTAAACGTCCTTGAATTCTACGCAACTGAGGGTGGAGATCAAGTGACTGCTGATAGTCCGATTAAGCTCAATTTGAAGCAAAAACCAACCAAAGACGAATTCGTCGTTCCGGTGGCCTTTGACCCAGAAACAGGTCTCTACTACCCTATCGGAATCATGGATGAAGATGGTAACGTACAGATCGAAGATCTTCCAGCACCAACACCGAGCGGAACACGGAGCCTGGGTGGTTCCATCAAGATTTTCTTCCAAAAGACCGTCGGTAAGTACCTGCCATTTGTTTATCAGCATCCACAACTAGCCATTGGTAATTTAGTAGAAGCCGAGCCAGACGAAAAGAAGGCAGCCGGATTAAAAGTAGAATACGTTACCGATACGGAGAAGGTGAAAACCGCAGTAGCTGGTGCCGATCGAATTGTCATGTACATCCATGGCATCATCGGTGATACAACAGAAATGCCTAAATCAATTCGCCTGGTTCAGGACGCTAGCGGAAAGACACTAGAAGAGAACTACGATTTGGTTCTAACCTTTGACTACGAGAATCTCAACACTCCTATTGAAGAAACCGCTCAGTCCTTGAAAGACCGCCTTACGGCTGTAGGATTGGCTGCCGGCCATGGCAAGAGTTTTGATATCATAGCTCACTCTATGGGGGGCTTAGTAAGTCGTTGGTTTATTGAGAAATTAGAGGGTAATCAGATTGTTCGTCACCTTTATCAATTGGGTACTCCTAATCAAGGTTCACCGTATGGCTCCTTATACGAAATGGCTACTCCGCTGCTTGCCAATGCAGTCAACGGTGCGTCCTTTGTGCAACCTTACATCATCCCGCTCCGGGTGGTTGGAAAGTTCCTGGACACTATGTTCCACACCTTGAAGCAGATGAATCCTGACAGTGATTTCCTCAAGAAACTAAATGATGGAAGTGACCCAGGCATTCCTTACTCGATCATAGCCGGAAACACCCAGTTGATTCCTGCTGCTGTTTCAGAGCCGCAAGCGTCCATCCTGAAGAAGGTGATGGCTAGATTTAAGAGTAGAGGGCACTACGATGCCTTAGACTTATTGTTATTCAAGGCACCAAATGACATTGCGGTTAGCCTGGATAGTATTAAGGATATTCCAGGGGCGGCTGATCGCCAATTCCCACCGGAAGTGCATGTTTGTGCATGCGATCATATCAGCTACTTTGGAGATCCATCCGGTTTGGAAAGTATGTGTATTCTGATGCTGGATGAAGGCAATGCTTAAATCGCACGCCTAACTAAAAACGCCCGCGATCACTTGATGATTCGCGGGCGTTTTTCTTTTTTGCCTATTGGCAATTCCTAATGAAGGAATTGATCACGTTTTATCCGTACAGCCCTTACGGCGTAAGCCATCAGCAATGCTAAAGCAATACAAACAGCCAGTATTCCACCACAGATCAGTAAAAAGACAACTTGATCGGCATGTACCATAAGACTTGCCCCTAGACCACTGACTAGACTAGCCACTGCTAAAAAGATCGCACTACCGTAAAGTAGGACGAGACTAATGCTCAATAAACGCAATTGATTGATCTTGCGGGATAGGATAGGCTTATCACGAGAAGTGTCCAATGCCAGCAGTTGAGAAATCTCAGCACTGAGGGCATTGGACACATTCGTGGTAGACATAATGAAGAAGCCAATACTTGGCAATAACGTAATTGGTAAGTACCAGCTATCCATTTTATCCTACGTAGGCCACTTCTTTAACGGCCTTAATGATTTTTGCTGCATTCGGCAGGTATGCATCTACGAAAGGAGCCGCATATGGCAATGAAACATCCGCAGCATTTACCCGAATTACAGGGGCATCCAAGTAATCAAATGCGTACTTCTGTACTTCATAAGCTACTTCACTAGATACACCAGCAAACGGCCAAGACTCATCAATTACTACCAAACGATTAGTCTTCTTAACCGACTCAATGATGGTATGATGGTCCAATGGGCGGATTGTGCGAAGATCAATAACTTCTGCACTGATACCTTCCGCTTCCAGTTTATTAGCAGCCTCCATAGTAGGAAGCATCATTTTATTGAAGGATACCAATGTCACGTCTGTACCCTCACGGCGCACAGCAGCCTTACCAATTGGTACTAAGTACTCACCTTCTGGCACTTCCCCTTCAAAGCCATATAGCAACTCAGATTCCATTACACAAACTGGATCCTCATCGCGGATAGCAGACTTCAATAAGCCTTTAGCATCTGCGGGATCCGTGCAAGAGATTACTTTCAAACCGGGGGTGTTAGCCATCCAGCTTTCGAAAGTCTGAGAGTGTTGCTGAGCCAACTGTCCAGCAGAGCCACTTGGGCCACGGAAAACGATCGGGCAGCTAAAGTCACCAGCAGACTGAGATAAAGTCTTGGCAGCGTTGTTTACAATTTGGTCGAAAGCCAAAACTGCAAAGTTCCAGGTCATGAACTCGACAATTGGGCGTAGGCCATTCATTGCAGCACCGACACCAATACCTGCGAAACCAAGTTCAGCAATAGGTGTATCGATTACACGCTTAGGTCCGAACTCATCCAGCATACCTTTACTGACCTTGTACGCACCGTTATATTCAGCCACTTCTTCCCCCATCAAAAAGACGCGATCATCACGACGCATCTCTTCAATCATTGCTTCTCTGAGGGCATCGCGTAAGGCTAATTTCCTGGACATATCCTCTTGTTTCTTTGTTGATTTGTCAAATTAAGCGGCACAAAAATACTAAAAGCCAGCTTTGTTGCAAGTGTAAATACTTGTGCGGCCTCTCTATTTAGCTTATTTTTGCGCCTGATTTCAAAATAAACTATTCTCGCCCTTCGTTGGTTTGCAAGGATAGGAAATTATCCCTCGAACATTTTAAAAACTACTCAGATTTTTCCCAAGTGAGTCTCTACTGAATTACCGGAATAAATACATCTGAGGAGAAAAATTAAACCTCCATGAAAATTTCTCGTCAACGCCTAAGTCAAGCTGGATTGTTCGTATTAGCAAGTATGTTCTTGTCTTCTTGCAATCGCGGTTATGGCTGTCCTACCAATTTCGAAGTGAACGATTCACTAATCGAAGCTGTTCAAGCTGTTGTAAGCCTCCTTTTCTAAGTAGCGCGTAATTAAGTAATGGTAAACTGGATTTCTTTAGCGACCATCGCTGAAGTAGATGAGCTGGTACAGCAATCAGAAACGATTCCTTGTCTCATCTTTAAGCATAGCACACGTTGTAGTATCAGTAGCTTCGCCAAGCATCGCCTTGAACAAAGCTGGGAACTTCCCGCTGATACTGTACAGCCTTTCTTCTTGGATTTAATTGCCAACCGAGAAGTCTCTAACCACGTAGCTGGTCATTTCGGGATTGAACATGAGTCACCGCAAGTATTGATCGTTCATAAAGGGCGCGTCATTTATCATGCTTCCCATTTGGCCATTGCGCTTGAAGAAATCCGTGAACAGCTCATGGCTGTTTCGTAATGAAATGGAACTGGGAGTCGCAGTACTCCTAAGTTCATTTTCCTTATTGCATAGATCGACTTTCGGTAATGGTTTCGCTAATTGAGACACAAGATGGATCTCATAGTTTGCATAGCGACCGCTTTGGGGTCAGTTATCATTCTAAGTATGGGGCTATTCAGGAATCACAACATGTGTTTCTGAAGTCTGGTCTCGGTGTGGTCCTGCCGGCCAAAGAATCTGTCCGGATTTTCGAGATGGGTTTTGGCAGTGGTCTCAACGCCTATTTGAGCTTACTAGCCGCAGAGAAGGCTAAGAAACAGATCTATTACGAAGCGGTAGAAGCCTATCCTCTGACCCCGGAACAAGCCAGCGAATTGAATTATCCGGCTCAGCTTTCTGAAGATCAAAAGCCGTTCCAAGCACTGCATGAGGTTGAGTGGGGTAAAGAAGAGGTTATTACACCTTTCTTTCAGTTACTCAAATGGCAACAAACACTTCAAGAAGCTCCCTTGACGGGGAAATTTGATGTGGTATACTATGACGCATTTGGCCCCAGGGCCCAGCCTGAACTCTGGGAGTTGCCAGCTCTTAAGAAGGTATATGACGCCATGAATAATGGCGGTGTATTCGTCACTTACTGCGCAAAAGGTGCAGTAAAAAGGACCATGAAGGAAATCGGCTTCCAAGTTGAAGGGCTACCAGGCCCTCCAGGAAAGCGAGAGATGACGAGAGCAGTCAAGCCTTAGGCTAACTGTTTCTTGCTCTTCTACGTTGCGTGATCACATTAATCTTACCGTTTTCACCGAATAGCTCACGAGACTTCTTGTTGTAGGCCAGTGCGGCTTCCTCTGCAGTACCGTACATTCCAATGTGGATGGTCTTACGTCCAATAGAGATTACAGCTCTATAACGGTTATTTTCTTTGTACACACCTGTGTACCCTACCCTGCTGGACGTTTTCCGTTTACGACTAGCTACTGCCCTCGAGCGATAGGTTAGATTATCAAGGCGACAATCCAATTTATTGCCATTTTTAGCACCTACGAGGTTCTCTTGGTCTGACCTTAGATGTCCCAAGAACTTTTCTGCAACAAACTTGTGCAGATAAATTGTTTCAGTCTTATAATCTCCACTA
This sequence comes from uncultured Lewinella sp., assembly GCA_913057725.1. Taxonomy (GTDB): domain Bacteria; phylum Bacteroidota; class Bacteroidia; order Chitinophagales; family Saprospiraceae; genus Lewinella. Next base: position 11,476 of record CAJXOS010000058.1, on the reverse strand, counting down.
GCTTTACGCCAGGTCTTCTGAAATACAGCACAACCACTGGAATGCTTACGCAGATTATTGATCAAGTCAATCTTGACCAAATAGGGGTCCGAAACCAAGTGTTCATATACTTCACTGTCGAGCAAAACATGGTCTTCGGCATTCTTAAGTTTGACGCGATATAGCATAGGAGTGGATTTAGGAAGCAGAGGCTTAAAAGCAAGACTGTGCCGTAATTTTTTGTTAATCAATTCCTTACAAGCTAAACTACACGAAATATGCCTGCAATGTTGTGGCTTTTAGGCCTAGTTTAGTATGTATTGTGGAATGCGAAGTAGTTATGAGTATGAATTCTAGCATAATGCGCCGTTGCTTCGATTTAGCACGCTTAGGAGCGGGCTGGGCCTCCCCCAATCCTATTGTCGGGGCGGTACTGGTGCATAATGGACGGATAATCGGTGAAGGGTACTATCCAAGAGACGGTGAATCACATGCTGAGGTAAGAGCTGTGGGAAGTGTAAAAGAAGAAGACAGGCATTTAATTAAGGAGAGCACTTTGTATGTGTCCTTAGAACCCTGCAACATATATGGTCGTACGCCCCCATGTACTAATCTCATCTTAGATCAAAAGATCCCACATGTGGTGGTAGCCGCTAGAGATCTCACTCCTGGCGTCAATGGTTCAGGTCTGGAACGCCTCAGAAATGCAGGAGTCAAAGTAGAAGAGGCGGTGCTACCAGAAATTGGGGAAAGGCTAAGTCGATACCGCAATGTCTACGTTAGCGAACAACGTCCCTATATCTTGCTCAAATACGCACAAACAGAAAATGGATTTCTTGCACCTGAACCTAGTCGCCAATATTGGCTCACGAACGGGTACAGTAAGCGACTGGTGCACAAATGGAGAACAGCGACAGATGCTATCTTAGTCGGTAGCGGAACTGCGCGAGTGGACAATCCTGCGTTAACGAGTAGATATTTTCAGGGTCGCCAGGCCACTCGCATGGTCATTGATCGGAAAGGTAATCTACCGGAAGACTTGCAACTATTTGATGGTCAACATCCCACTTGGGTACTGACGGAAAACCCTAAAGAAGACCGTGCTAACCTCCGATACATTAGCCAAGACTTTAGTGCCACAGATTGGCTGCAATCACTGTTAACTCAGTTAGCAACAGAAAAAATTGCGCATTTGACCGTAGAGGGTGGCGCATGGTTACTAAGCACCTTCGTGCAACAAGAATTCTGGGATGAGGCACGGGTATTCAGCACCTCAGAAAACTGGGCTTCAGGGAAAAGGCCCCCTGACTTAGGAGTTGATCCATCTAGAAGCTTCCAATTGGCCTCAGATAAGCTCAGCGTCTACTACAACAATGCATTTTAGCGTTAATGGAATATTAAACTCGCCGCCTTTCATCATTATTTGGCTTAATTAGGTGTTTATAGAAACTAGTAATCACTACCAAACTTCCTACGTCTTTATATTTTTACGGCAGTGATCTATTGAGAAAACTTTCACCAAATTGGTTTGCCTAACAAACCAAATAGACAATTCATCATCCATGTTGAAGTGCATATCACTACTTCCTCTTATCCTTATCCTTAATTATGGAATGCTAAATGCTCAGTCAGATGCGCAATTCATTGATTGGCAACAATGGGAAGAAAAGCTAGCAGAGGAAGACAAGGGCCAGCGCAAGACGCTTGTATACGTCTATACCAGCTGGTGCACGCTTTGCAAAAAACTAGAGCAAGAAGCCTTTACTGATTCTACCACACAAACACTTCTACAAGAGAATTTCACTTTGGTAGGCTTAGATGCGGAGTCTAAGGAGGAATTGCAATTCAAGGACGAAGACTATCGCTACGTACGAAAAGGCAGCATGGGGTATCATGAACTTGCTGCACATTTGCTTGAGGGTCGCTTAGCTTTCCCTAGCCTCGTTTTTCTGGATGAGGAAAGTCGTGTAATCCAGGTCATCCATGGCTATCAAGGGCTAGAGCACTTCAATCTCTTACTTCGCTATTACGGCCAGGACCATTACAAAAATCTTCCCTGGAGGAGCTTTCAACGCCAATACGGTGTAGGTCAGATCACCGATGATTAATTGCCACCTCCTCTTAGATAGTTTCCTTATTTTGTCCGCAGACAAAACTATCAACTATGAGATGGATGTACGGACTGATCCTGTGGTTCAGCTTCTTATCCCTAACCAATGCGCAAGCCCAATCCCTGGAGTATGCGCTTTTCGAATTGCCTGATGTCATCTTCAAGGAAATTGAAGCGCCGGCTGGCTACGAAGCCGCTTATGAGCTTCACATTAAGCAGCCATTAGATCACAACGCCCCAGAGAAAGGCCACTTTTATCAGAGAGCATTCCTATCCCACCGCAGCTTTGATCGGCCTACCGTTATTTGTACGGAGGGTTATACCCGCGGAAGAAATCGCATCTATGAGCTGACTAACCTGATAGAAGGTAATCAGATTGATGTTGAGCACCGTTACTTCGGCACCAGTATGCCTGATGAATCCATCTTCGATTATGAATACCTGAATCTGGAGCAAGTGACGGCGGACTTGCACCACATCAACACCTTGTTCCGTGAGATCTATGATGGCAAATGGCTCAGCACCGGTATTTCTAAAGGTGGTCAAACCACTATTTTTTATCGGTATTTCTATCCGGAGGACGTCGATGTTAGTGTCCCTTATGTGGCGCCACTCAATCTTGCTTTAGAGGAGAAGCGTATCTATACCTTCTTGGATACAGTTGGAACTGAAGCTTGCCGCAATGCATTGCTAGACGTACAACGCACAGTCTTAAAAAATCGTGACGAAATTCTGCCAAAATTGGAATGGTACGCCAAGGGCTCCGGGCTTACGTTTAACTACTTGAGTTTCGAAGAAGCCTTTGAATATGCTGTTCTAGAGTATCCTTTCTCATTCTGGCAGCTAGGTGGCAAGTGCGAGGACATTCCAAGTAAAGCTGACGGAACGGCCGCCGCCTTGGATCACCTCATGTCAACCTCTGGTCTGGATTTCTTTAGTGATGCGTCTATGGACGCCTATGCTAGTCATTACTATCAAGCTGGTTCCGAAATGGGATATTACAGCTACGAAACGGAAGATTTTGATGGACTGCTAGAGGCTCTGCCCTTGGATCCCAATCCAAGCGCCATATTTATGCCTGGTAAGCTTCCTAAGACCTTTGACGGCGAATTGGTGAGCTCGGTATACGAATGGCTTCCAGTGAACGGAGATCGCTTTATATACATCAATGGCGATTCTGATACTTGGTCTGCCACTGCGGTTCGACCAAGCGAGGAAGTTGACGCGGTGTGGTTCTTTATGGAAGGCAAGGACCACGGTCAAGCTCGCATCCGCAACATGAATAAAGCGGAAAGGGCTCAACTCATCGAAGCGCTTGAGAAATGGTTAGAAATCGACATTTCAGTCAAGCCTTAATACAAAAGAAAAATGGCTGCAAGTTTCTAAGCTTGCAGCCATTTTTTTATCGGCGACGTCCGCCTAAGATTCCGAGCAGGCCTCTAGCTAATTCTCGAGCTAGTGTCCGTCCAATCTGACGAGTCGTTGTATTGTTCATCACTTTTTCAAGTGTTGACTTTTCTTTCCTACGGCGAGAAGAAGTCGACTTACGCGCTTTCTCGCGTTGAGCCTTCAACTCTTCCTGGCGGTCCTCCTCATGAGCAGCTTCGATCTTTTCTGCCAGAATCTCATGTGCACTATCCCGATCAATTTCCTGGTTGTATTTCTTAACCAGCGGTGAGTGATTCACCACATCATTGATTTCTCCTGCTGTCAGAACATCCATTCTCGACACGGGCGCTCTCAGCATGGTGTGCACCAAAGGAGTAGGAATACCTTTTTCATTCAAGGCTGTCACTAGTGCCTCCCCAATACCAAGTTCCGTCAACAATTGATCAACGTCATAGTAATCCGTGAGTGGATAGTTTTGAGCAGCTAGCTTAATGGCCTTACGGTCTTTCGCCGTAAACGCACGCAATGCATGCTGCACCTTTAGACCTAATTGTCCCAAAACGCTATCTGGAATATCTGCAGGATTCTGGGTTACAAAGAACAATCCAACTCCCTTTGAACGAATAAGCTTGACGATAGCCTCCAGCTGATCCATCAATGCATCAGATGCCTGATCAAATACCAGGTGGGCCTCATCGATGAACATCACCAACTTTGGTTTATCATCATCACCCGCTTCCGGGAACGTAGAATAAATCTCCGCCAGGATTTGAAGCATGAAAGTCGAAAAGAGCTTCGGACGATCCTGAATATCCGTAAGTCGAATCACAGAAACAATTCCGCGACCAAGCTCATCGGTACGACATAGATCATCCACTTCAAATGAACGCTCCCCAAAAAAGATATCAGCACCTTGCTGCTCCAATTCAACGATCTTTCGCATAATGGAGCCAACGCTTGCACTAGAGATGCGACCATAGATCTCTTGCACCTCAGCCTTGCCTTCATTGGTCATGTACTGCAAGGTCTTCTTGAAGTCCATTAAATCCAAAAGTGGAAGGTCATTATCATCTGCGTATTTAAATACGACAGCAACAATCCCGGACTGTGTATCATTCAGCGCCAAAATCTTGGAGAACAATACCGGACCGAATTCTGAAACGGTGGCACGTAAGCGAGCTCCCTTTTCTTCAGAAATAGAAAGAAACTCAACTGGGCTGCCAGCGGCCTCGAATGGGATACCAATAGCCTCGTGTCGCTCATCTATCTTTCGGTGGCCCGGTGAAGGCTGTGCAATGCCGCTAAGGTCTCCCTTGATATCCATCAAAAGGCTTGGCACACCTTGCTGTGACAACTGCTCTGCAATAATTTGCAGCGTCTTAGTCTTACCAGATCCCGTAGCACCTGCGATCAATCCGTGTCGATTTAAAGTGGCAAGTGGTAGCTGCACTAGGGTATTCGTCTGGGTCTCTTTATCCAGCATTGCGCCCCCCAGTACAAAACTCGGGCCCTTAAATTGATAACCTTGTTCAATGGTCTCTATAAACTGCTCTCGCATGATATCTTTTTCTTAAGCTAGAAGTACGTACAAGCTTCTGACTGTAGTCGTTCGCTAAGGTAACGAACTAGCTAGTGAATTTTTACCGAAAAACGTCTTTTTACTGGTTCCATTTCTCCACCCGTAAATCATACTTACGCTTACTGAATGGCCATAAGTCTTTATTGTAAGTTGACTCTAGTTCATCTTCTAAATCTCCCGGCATAAAGTCGGCAAAGAAATCGATTCCAGTCAATGCTTCTACCTCATCGATGGAAGTAGCAAACTTGTACAGTGGTTCGTAATTGACCTCATTGTTCAGCAGGAAGGCAATTCCTTTTTGCTCAGGATCGTCCAAATCCAGCAGAACTTTATAGTAGGCGGTAGGTACTGCGACCTCATTATCTCTACCAATATATCCCTTCGGTTCTTCGCTAAGCACTGGTCCTGAGACTACATATAGACGACCAAACTTCTTGGCCCAATCTCGCGTAAGTTCTTCTAGTTCTCGCCAGATACCCTGGTTAAAATTGCGAGCTTGCGGGCTGATGTTACTCATCAGGAAGGTTTCATCCATCGCACTGGCATCAAAAGCCATATCGGCAGCAGGCACCATGTGCCCGCGGTCATAGCCCGATCCGCGATAATCGCTAGGAGTAGCACTCCCGGTTCGAATAGCAGGGTCAGGTCGGAAGTTATCTTGGCGTTCGGCCCAAGGTTGTTGAAGTTCTTCACGAGTCAGAATGTAGGCAACCCAATTGACTTGCTCATAATCTTCATTGTAACTAAGGGCATATCTTTTATAGTGATATACTTGTGAACCCCGAATATCGGCCGGCAAGAAATGTGACTCACCCGCATAAACGCTTGGTTCATCCTGGTCCCAATCAATAGTTGGCCCCTCTCCTCCTGAGAAAAAATTGAATAGAAAATAGAGTCCTCCAATGATCGCACCAAAGATGCCTACTTTGGCAATCATACCTCCACTCTGTTTGCTCTGATCTGCGTGATTACGCCGGAATTTTGCCATACTAATTCAGTGAGTCTGTTTAGGCGTAAAAATAACATCTAGTTTGAGAAGGCAGCCATAATAGACACATAAAGTTTTAAATCATCCAAGCAGAGCACATGGTATTGATCTATTCCCCCCGTTTAATCTCAACAATCTCAACTCTCCGTTCTCGCGCAGCCTCTGGACTGTAAATGGATAGACGCTCACCCGCCCTTTCATCCTGAGCAGAGGCGGCAGCTTTCGTTTCTCCAAAGCTCACCTCCGAAATGATTAATTGACCTTCGTCGATATAACGCACCAGTATACCATCTCTCCAGGATTGGAAGTGGTTCCGAACGGCACTCACTCGACGTTTACCTAGCAGTAAGTTATAGTCCCCTTGAGCACGAGGACTGGTATAACCCTTCAGGAAGATTTCCACCGTCTGATCTGCTTCTAACTGCTCGAGTAGAATGGTGCTAAACAGCTCCAATCGTTCAAACCCTTCCACTACCTCATCTTCGAAGAAGGCGGCCAGCGCATCTTGCTCGTCCTGGTTTTCAGCATACTCCTCATAATACTCATCCTCCCGGCGCAGGTAGCTGAAATAGGTCTCCTCATAACTCAGCGTAGTTGAGCTCCTTCTCGTCCGCGGATTAGGATGGTCATTGTCATAAAAGAGCGTCAGGGGCAGGAAGTCTTCCAAGGTTCGTAGAACCGGCTTGGGAGGCTCCGTCACCTCTGGTGTGATTGGCGGAACATCTGCAATGATAGCAGTAGTATCCTCTACCGGAGGCGGTGGTGGAATGTAATTTGCTTTAAAAATATCCGGGCAACAGTTTTTGCTGTCTGGATCCAGATAGCGTCCTCCGGGGCGATTACTACTGAAGTATAGCTGTTCGGCCGTTTTCACAAAAGGATAGGTATCATCATAGCTGGAATTCAGGGCCGACCCCAAATTGGTGATACTCCCCCACTCCATTTCCCCTTGGTAAGGAACACGCACTAAATCATATCCACCAAAGCCCGGCAGACGATTCGTACTGAAGTACAAGCTATGTCCTTCGTTATGAAACATAGGGCTGATTTCATCAGCGGTAGTATTTAAGGCTGCTATTGGTTCTGGGCGTTGCCAGCCCTTGAGTTTTTCAGGGATAGGCACTTGCCATAGATCAAAACCACCACTTCCTCCTTGCCGATCACTTACAAATACAAGGTATTCTCGTTGAGCGATGCTATCCCACAATATAGCAGGCTGCGTAGTTGTATATCCAGGTACATTGATCGGCGCTGGCAAGGTAGTATAGCGGCGCTCCCAACGTCCACGGCGATCCTTCTTGCGCACGCACATCTCACAGCGGATTTTGGCCCCTTCTGTAAATTGGCAGCGGTTAAAAAATAGCAGACTTTTATCTATGTTTAGCGCTATATGTGCAGTATGAACCGTGTCTTCATTAAACCCTCTACCAAGAACCCTACCTCGACGTTCATCCCTGCTAATCATTACCTTACTTATCTTCCGAGGTGGCTCGTATTTATCATCCTCTTTCTCGTAGCGATAAGAAGTATAGAACAAGGTATCTCCAGACTTCCAAGCACCAAACTCACCATACGGTGAGTTGATCCGACGTGGTAAACGAGTGAGAGACCATTCCTCCTCGGTCGCTTGCGTCAAGGCCCAAGTACAACTAGCCAAAAGCTCACGTGTTTCAGCTACTTGTTGCTTACTACCCCGTTCTGTTGCTAGAAAAGCATGGAAGGCATTAGCGGCTTCCTCGTATTTACCCTGGGCCAACAAACTTTTTCCCAGCCCCAGCCAAGCTGTTGCGTATTGTTGAATCGCAGTGGAGCGGCTCAGATTACCGTAGTGCGTCTCGGCTAGTTCGAATGCTTGAAAACCATAGGCCGCTTGAGCTAAACGATACTCAATATCAGGAGCCTCTTTGTTTTCAAATGCTTGCCGAAAGTAGTGCAATGCTGTGTAGTAATCCGCCTGTAACATGGCTTGATCGCCCTTGCGAACCAGCGCGGCTGGTCGTTGTGCGCTGAGCAGCATCGGAAACAGTAGCAGCCCAATAAGGAATGCAAGAAAACGACAATTTGAAGGACACGACATACGGATTGACTTGTAATGCATGTATTCCTCTTCTAGAGTAATCAAAAGATCGGACAGGATTTAAACTCCTCTGGAGGTCGAGCCTGAAGAATATAATAATGCAGAGCTAACTCTAATCCTCCACGCCCATTGGTGGCCGTTTGAAAAGCGGAGGTATTGATATCATAGCTCAGCCCGAATCGCCATTGCGTATACAGAATCTCTATCTGGGGGATCAGTGCATCACCATATCGATAGCTGATACCTGCTCCTACTTGTAGATCTTCATCTTGGTAATCTAAGTGATAACGCCCGCCAATTCCTAATAGAATTTCTTGATAGCTACCTTGTCGGTAAAAATGCGTTACTGCAGTAGCGTCCCAATCATCATTGACCTCTACTACTCCATTTGCATGGAAACGCGCCCAGATAGGGATATTTACATCGCCAGCTTGAAAAAAGCTTACGCTCGGGCTATTGAGGTGGGAAGCGGCAACACCCCCTTGGATGAAGGTTCTATCCCTGGGGTTTCGATAAGTCAACGCGACACCGGTACTTAATGATGCTAAACCGCTTGCTTGTCGAGCAAAGCGCTCTGCCGTCGTTTGCCCCGGATCAAACAGTTCTCCATTGTATTGATCACCAAAGGCAAGTTGCTCCGGCAAGAAGGCACGCTGGCCAAAATCGAAGCCGAGCCCCGCGCGTAAATTGAAGCCATCCTGCAATGGAAGATCATAGCTGACCCTCAGTCCTACTTGCGTCCAAGACAACTTGCTGTCTCCTGCCTGGTCGTAGAGGAATACCCCTCCGACACCAAGTTTCCCTGTTGGCAACTTTAACTGGTGCAGCTTTTGATCAAAGAATGCACTAAAGGTGCGATAGCTTACCGGCACGCTCGACCACTGTTCCTTCCACTGGCCTCCCATACGGATATCCCACTCGGAAGAAGCCGTAAGCGCAGGATTGAGCTGCAATGGAGCCATTGGAGACTGCGAAAAGTGTGGATCTTGCGCACTTAGGATAAGGGGCAGAACAAGCACCAAAACAGTGCTAAAAGTGCGTAATGCGAATACGCCAGCAGAAAGAATTGAGTGTACAGTCTGAGCCCGCTTCATTAGGGAAAAGTAGCAGTTTTCCCAGACTTATTAAAATAAATCTACGGCAAGCGGAAGCCCTCTGCCAGAAGATCACCGTATTCTTCCAACTTGATTTTCATGAAGCGAGCAATGAATGGACAATAGGGCTTTATTTTCAAGTCATTCTCCCTCGCGTACTGCATAGCGTAGGTCGCCAGTGCCTCACCAATACCACGACCGCCGATCGCCTCTGGCACTACAGTATGTGGATAAATGATGTACTCCTTGCGTTCACGGTACTCTGCGAACGCTACTTCTTGATCCACTTTGATCTCAAAACGACTTTCTTCTTGATTATTGACAACCTGCTTTAGCCAGTCCATATTTGGGTGTTTACTGGTTCAACAAACAAGTGTGAGCTTAGTTGCCGGAAAACTGGAAGCAAACAACCTCGATGGTTGATGATTTAAGCTTGAAACGATCATCCAGGCGAATGCCGGCAATCCAAATAATTCGCCCATCCCCATTTACCAACAGTGGTTTACTAATTCGGTCAAAGCGATCAATCTTGTTATTCACGAAAAAGTCCTGCAGCTTTTGCATCTGCCCTTTCATGCCCAATGGGCAAAAACGATCACCACTTTCCCAATACCGGATAGTAAGCGGCCATTGAAGTTCAGCCGCATCAACCCAGGCTTGATTAAGATCTTGCGGAATCGGACTTGGAAGTTCAGCCTGCCGATAGGTAAAGACTTCGTCTGAATCTAACAACGCTAACTTCGGTGAATCAGAGGACCAATACTGGACCTGTTTCGGGCGAAATTCATCATCTAATTCGCGTAAGACCGCCTCTTTCTCATTGAGTAATAATTCGTAGTTATCGCTTCGTAGAATAGCACCATTTGCCGCCTCAAAAACTTGCCGAGAATGTTCCGCTGTGAACCCAAAATCGCTCAATAAAGCAGTAATAATGGCCTGTCGAGCTGGATGATCCGCTATACGCCGATAAAGGAGAATATATGTACCACTTGGATTGGGCAGGAGTAACTCCTTGCGATACTTGAAAATAGTCTCTTCTAATAAATACGCTTGCTGCTCTAATAGATTGAAGTTGCGCCTTGCAATTGCTTCTAAGCCCGGGGTGGACTCATAAAGAAACGGCAAGATTTCGTGGCGAAATTTGTTTCGCCGATACTTATCAGAAGCATTGCTACTGTCTTCACGATACGCAATATTATGCTTATGCTGGAACGCTTGAATCTCAGCTCGATTAACTCCTAACAGTGGGCGCCGGATACGTTCAATACTCGGGCGTAAACTAGCTAAACCTTGGATACCTGCTCCACGCGTAAAATTCAAAAGAAAAGTCTCCAGACGATCGTCCAGATGATGTGCAGTCAGCACATAGTCGTAGTCTTCCAGCTCCAGCAGGTCATCAAAAAAGGTGTAGCGGTAGGAACGCGCCAATTCTTGAATTGACATTCCTAAGTCTTTAGCGTCCTCCTTGTTTACTGGAAAATCCTGGATATGATACAGCGTATTAGAGATGATAGCTTGATCACGTACAAAAGCTTCATCCTCATCCGATTCAACGCCTCGGAGCTTAAAGTTACAATGGGCAATTGAGACCTGATACCCAAGGTCCTGTAGCACCTTCCAAAGTACCATGCTATCCATTCCACCACTAACCGCCAACACCAGCTTATCTTCAGTGGTGAAGAGCTGCTGTTCAGCGATAAAGTGGGCTACGCGCTGGATAAGCATTAGCGATAAATTTTTATTCGTTTTTGCGTCGAATTACCGGCAGCTGTTGGGCGACCATTAAAAGGGTCTGCGGAAGTCTTTCTTCTACCAAGACCATTCGTCCACGCTTTAAGCTTTGAAGGGTCAAATCATCGTAGTGGCGAATAGTGATTGTTTCCAAACCACGATTGATAACCACCTTAAACTCCTTCTCCAACTCCTCTGCAAAACGGTCCACTTTGTCATCAATATCGTTGAAACACACGTTAAAGCTCAAAGCCGTGTTTTGCATCATATTGACCTGAAGGCGCAGCTCAGTGATGATCTTAAACATCCGGTTGATATGGTGCTCCGCTACAAAAGAAAAGTCGCGAGCCGAAATCGTGCACAGCGCCTGGTCCTTCTCTACCGTAACCATTGGTGGGTAATGATCCACTACCTCATCAGAAATCACCGTACCACTTCCTTGAGGATCTTCAAAAGACTTCACGTAAAGTGGAATATTCTTATTCTGTAACGGCTTGATCGTTTTCGGGGGAATGACCTTAGCACCGTA